>QMXE01000120.1 GCA_003661975.1 Candidatus Bathyarchaeota archaeon | reverse complement strand
CTGTAGATATTAATGAGAATAACGTTACCTTCGGCACTATAGATGAAGTTAAGAAGGTAGAGACAAAGGAGAGAGCGATAAGGACAGCATACTTCTTAAAGAGGAGGAGGGTTCAATCTAAGCCTAGGCTAAATGAGAAGCCCATACTAGCCAAATATGGGAGGAGAGAGTGGAGGAGGATTAAGGAGATATACCATAAAGTAACGAATGAGATCATCAAGATGGCTAGAGAGAGGAGAGCATCCACAATCATTCTTGAAAATCTTAAGAATATTAGGAGAAGAATTAAGAGGACAAAAGAGCTAAATGGCAGATTACATCGCTGGAGCTTTAGAAAACTACAATTCATCATAGAGTATAAGGCGAGACTTAACGGGATCAATGTAACCTATGTCAGCCCTAAAGGCTCATCCTCACGCTGCCCGAGATGTGGGGAGAAGTTAAGCCCGAATGGGTAGTACAGAGTGCTAAAATGCAAGAGATACGGCTTTGAAGAAGATAGAGATGCCATAGCAGTTCTGAATTTATTAAGGAAATACCGGATAAATGTGGGGGCTTCATCCGTTCACCCCGAAAGCCTCTCCACGAAAAGAGGGGAAGACTATCCGCTACAAAAGAAACGAAAAACTACAAAAGTAGCGGATAGTCAGAACGGTTGGCCTAGTGATGTCGTTCACTACGATAACGATTTTTCCATCTTTTTTCACGAGGCTCTTAAGGGATAGAGATATGGGATCTTTTAGGGCTCTCCTCACCTCCGCCTTCGGCGGCCTAACTGGATTTATAATCTTCGGATCAGCAACGGACATTATCGTATCTGATGGAATCCCGAGGCTTAATGATCCCTCGCCGTAGGGAATCTGGACTTGACGTGTCAATTCAATTCTCACTCATGCATTCTCTTGAGATCACTAAATAAGATAGCTTTAATAATGATCTTTGCGGTTATGCCTTTCTTATGAGCCGGATATCATTTCCCAATCCATTCGATGCTGAGGGATTTTGGATCAAGGGTAACCTTCACACGCACACTACGAATTCAGATGGTCTCCTAACGCCCTTCCAGACTGCCCTTGTCTATCAAAGCAATGGATACGGCTTTCTCTCGATAACCGACCATAATAGGTTAACCAATGTTGAGGATCTTAGATCAGACTTTGAGGATCTCATCCTTTTACCGGGTGAGGAGATAAGCGTCGGGGGATACCATCTCGTGGCATTCAACATCGAGTCTGAGATAATGCCCGCTGATGATCCGGAGAGTGTGATCCGGGAGGTTCACAGGCAGAATGGGGAGGTTATAGTCGCCCATCCCTACTGGAGCGCTCTTATGCCAGAGGATCTTTTGGGGCTGGATGGATATTTGGGAATAGAAGTCTATAATGCTACGTGTGACGTAACCGTCGCCAAGGGATACTCCAGCGTCTACTGGGACATACTACTACATAATGGAAGATTCACTTATGGATTTGCGGTTGATGATGCACATGGAGGATTGATGCTTGGAAGACCTACAGATGCATGTAAGGGCTGGATAATGGTTAAGGCCAGGAGATTCGATGAGGCATCCATAATGGAGAGCATAAGAAGAGGCCTATTCTACTCTAGCACGGGGCCAGAGATACATGATATCCAGGTGGATGACGAGAAGATTCATGTTAAGACTTCACCTGCAAAGTCTATAAGTTTCATAGCCAAGAACGGTAGAGGCAGGAGATCCTATGCCCTAAATGAGCCCTTAAGGGAGGCTGTCTATACCGTTAGGGGCAATGAGGACTATATTAGATTGGAGATTGAGGATGAAAGGGGAGGAGTAGCATGGACAAATCCGATGATCCTAGAGACACGCTAATCCTTACGCTTATCTCATAAAATAGTATTTAGAGATTGGGCGGGGTTTCCCGCCCTTTTCACGGCTGGTGTGCTAACCGTAACCCGCCTTCTGTTTTAGACGGCATTCGACTATACGGGCCACCCGCGTCTCGCACAGACTCATCGACGCCTACTTGCCCTTCCACCCCGCAGGACAGCCGTTTCACCGTTTCCATCAAGCCTACTCGGCGACTTAGCACGCCTCAACGTCACCGGCTTGATGGACGTTCCGTTTCTGTTCTGGAGCCAGGGCTCTCGCCCTACGCCTTGCGGCGTTGCGGTCTGTGCGGTGGGCGGAGTTTCCTCAGGCCTTACGGCCCGACAGCCGTCCGTTAGCTCACCAGCCAAAATTTAATATTCACGTCGGGTCGAATAAATGTTTTCATTTGATCCTTTCGGTTCTGTATCGTGTTTCTCTCCTTCTGAACCTTGCCAATGTGTTTACTGAATTGCAGATTGGACATTTCAGTCTCTCTCCGTGCCATGTCCTCTGGCAGCTGCTACAGTATGTTAGGGGGCGATCATACGCGTAAAATCCAATATTGTATTGATCGATTATCATCCTCGTTGTCTCCATGAGATCATCCGGGGAGAACTCATCTTTAAGCGAGATCTTCGTCATGTGACTTCCAGGAGTCAACCTGTGAAGGCGCATCTCAGCCTCTAAATATTCATCGATTGATATTTCAGTGTGATATGGAATATCATTCAATCCAGTATAGTATGGGTTTTCCCTTTCCCCATGCGTTAGGGCCACTCCAAGCCCGTATCTTTCAATATCGAGTTGGGCGAGTCTCGTCGCGGCTTCGAAGCTCGATGGGAAGCCCAGCTTAAGTCTTATGCCAGCCTTTCTGCCGTATCTCTCCGTTTGATCCGAGAGCTTAGTGATTATCTTCTCGGCGAATCTTAATGCATCCCGGCTTTCCCTGATTGATTCTTCAGTCATGAATCGGACTGCCTCGTCCAATCCAACGAAGCTAAGGACTGATAGTGCATTCTCAATTCTGAAGTATCTGTCTCCATTCTTTCTCTGCAGGATTATTGGCAGAAGATCCTCGTCAGCACGCTCCCGTATTGTCTGATGCTTTATCCTTAGGGCCATCAGGCCTTTCTCGGCGTATTCCTGGATTTCCTTGAAGAACCTATCCTCTTCCCTGTCGGATTCATAGGCTGCTCTAGGCAGATTTACGACTACATAATCTAGGCATCCAGTTCTTATCACGTCGATCTCCCAGTCTCCCCTCCAATCGGCTGAGAGCCTTGAGCCTAAGGCCGTGTATGACGCGTATCTCTGCTCCTCGCCCATGAGATTTGCAAAGTATGGTATTCCGTGAACGGCTAATTCATGAGCCAAATATAGTATCTTCTCTGATTCTCCACCTGAAAGTTCATCCCTCAACTTAACTATTACGCTTGGATTTAGGATCGGTTTCGTCTCCACGCTATCCTTTATGCACTCAAGAAATGCTGAGGCTATTTTTATGCTTTCATCCACATAGTCGCCGTAGACTCCAACCTCGTCTGGCCCATAGGCCTTCTCCTCGGCTAGGAACGATGGGACACCCATCTCTATTCCAAGTGAGACTCCCGTAGGCACTGTTAGATTGACTGATGTTAAGAATAGTTTTATCTCCTCCTTTATGTCCTCTGCCCGTAGGTTCTCAGCATATGGCGCCAAAAATATGTTTATGAAGTCTAGGCACTGCTCCTTGGATACTTCTGCACTTGTTAATTGGAGTAGATCCCTCAGAAGGCATAGGGCTGCCCTCAAGCTCTTGGGTTTCGGGATGAAGTTTATCTTTGAGAGGTCTCCTCCGACTGTTAGGCCGTGATGTAGGAAGGATCTCGCATCATGCATTATTATGCTCGGCTTTAAGACCCAGTCTCCGAGATTCTCTATGTGTATCTCGCCTGATATATGTGCGTCTGCAACGTCCCTTGGGAGGGTGCTGAGCAGAGCGTACTCCTCGAAGACTCTCCTTCCAGCGGCCATCTGAACCTGCTCTACATCCGCGAATCTCTCACTCATCTCCTTCAGAAGTAATGTTATGTCGTAGACTGGAAATCCAAGCCTCGTCATTTTGTGCCTATATTCCTCTAATCCATGCTCTAAGAGTATTGCATTGACGAACTCTCTGATTAGCGGTGCAGTTATATATTTAGTTCCGAGCTTGAGCAGTCTCCTCTCGGCTTCTCTCGCGATCCTATGGGCTAGATCAGCGGGGACATCGCCTTCCCTTACAAGTGCCTCGGCGATCTTATTCCTATCGAACCTCTCAATTGCGAGCCGCGACGTCCTCACAAGCATCTGCTCTCTATACGCTTTGTTCTCTAGGTCATCTGCGAATTCCACGAGGCTTCTGCCAAGATCTGTTATGCGATACTTCTTTAGGCTTGGATCCGACGATATCAAATCCATGTTCAATAGCATCTTTAGGTGATACGCAAATCTTCCAGCATCTCTGCTTGGGCTCAATTTTAGGTAGCTCATTATTTCAGTGTATGAGAGCGGACCCCTATCGTAGAGGAGCCTTAGAATGTTCAGCCTTAAGGCTGAGGCGACGGCTCTGAGAACCTTAGCTCCAAGCCTCCTTTTCAGAGCCAAAACTCTTCACTTCAGCCAT
>QMXE01000119.1 GCA_003661975.1 Candidatus Bathyarchaeota archaeon | reverse complement strand
GTAGATCACTGTTAGATCTCTCTCTGAGAGTCTGAGCCTCCGCGGAAGAGCCATGGTAATGAACGATATGAATATTAGTGGAGCCCATAGAACTAGGAAGTCGATGTGCTTGTTTCCTATGCCAACTAGGTTCCCCAAAAGATCCGTGCTTCCATACATGAATGCTACGATAAGCACCATTATCAGCGCATAAATAGCGCCTATGAGAAAACTCACTGGTCTAACGCCGACCTTAGCCTCTTCAGCCAAAGAAACACCTCCTATATATCTGAGATAATTAAGTCATCGATTTAAGATTTTTGAATATTTTTCCCTTTTGTTTAATTATCTTTCATGTGGAGCTTTGTCTCATTTAGGGTTATATTCTCATATGTTTCATCTCCGAACCATCCTAATCCTCAGCCTGCCAGTATCTCTAAAGTCGATATGTACTGGTCGATTTTTCCGTCAGATGAGACGGTTCTCCACGTATAATTTCTCCCGACAAAATTAGGTAATCGCAAGCGCTTTACTTTCGCCATGACCGTCCTCTTATGATGATGCCTATTTACCTGGATCTCCCGTGCATCTGAAAAGTTTTATTATATTCTCGTAACATTATTTGAAAGATTGATGCCTATGCACGGAGATGATGAATACATTTTAGTGGAGAGCAGAGCGCTTAAATTATACGTGTCAAAATCTGATGGAAGCTGGAGGATTTTCCATAAACCTGTAGGAGCGATCTGGGCTTCTAATGGAAGATTCTGCAAACTTGAGCTTTATAATCTAAGAAGTGAGGAGTTAAGGGTGCTTGTGGCTGATAGATTCAAAGAGATCCAAAAAGCCGACGGCTCGATCATCCTAGTATATGAGCCGCAGAGCGATATTAGCGTGAACTTTAGAGTCGAGTTCGCTGATGACGAAACTATCCGCTTTTCATACTCAATAGAGCGCATTAATTCCGAATGGATGATTCGCTCAGTGAATATTTTGGATGAAGCGCCAAAGGTGATTGGAGATGGATATGCCGTAGTTCCGGTGGGAATGGGATATGCCATTCCCTCAACGGCAAACATCAATTTTGAAACCAAAGGAACATACTTCCCCTTCACTCCCATTTATGAGGGAGGATATCTAATGAGGTTTCTGGGGCTTGTTAAGGGAGCGAAAAAGATCGGCAGAGGAATCTCGGCGGCGGTGATTACATGGAGTAGCCCCGACGTCAACGTGGCTCTGCGCACAGAAAGAATTGAGGGAAAGGGAATAATCATTCCCACTATAGCGCTGACCGGCGATGCGAGGGAAGTGAGTATTCACTTCATTGAGAGGGGAGGCTTTGTTGACATAGCGAAATACTACCGTAAACTCGTAATGAAGGAGGGCTTATTCGTCACTTTAGAGGATAAGATGAAGAGAAGCCCGAACCTTAAAAGGCTAATTAGAAGTGTGCATTTCCTTCCAGTCTGCAAGACAAGCCTCTCAGAAAGAGTTAATCCGAATGGAGCTCCAAGATGGTATAGGCGAGACTTTAATCTTAATCTAAAGCCGGGAGACTCCATTGTTTTCTTCACATTTGAAGAGCTTGCCAAGATCGCTGAGCATCTAAAGAGGAAAGTTAAGATCGAACATGCATACTTCAACATTTTCGGCTGGATGAAAGGCGGCCATGATAGGTACTATCCCGACTTTCTTCCAGCTGATGACGAGTTGGGCGGCAATAGTAAGCTGATCGCTACCTGCAATAAACTTCGATCACTTGATTATCTCTTCAGCCTTTACATCAATCCAATTTTACAATTTGAGGAGGCAAAGTCAACAGATCCAGATGATGCCGTAACACTCGCTAACGGAAGAAAATATCACTTTAACTTCTACGCTGGAGGTCCAAGCTATATAATTTGTCCATCAAGGATCATCAAACATATGAGCAGGGTAATCCCAATATTGAAAAGGCTCTTCTCTCCAAGCGTCAGCTACCTCGACTATATGATGGCTATTCCTCTCCTTGGATGCCACGACCCTAAGCATCCGCTTACAAGAGAGGAGACTATTAAGCATCATAGGGAGGTACTAGAATACTTTAGGACTCATTTAGCAGATATCGTTGCGGCGGAGGCGCCATACGAATATGCCGTTCCAGCACTAGACTTCTTTTACGGATGGTTAAATTTCAAGGGGCGTCCTGGACTTGTTCGGGTACCCCTCACCGAGTTAGTATATAGGGAGTGCGGTGTCTTTTCTACATGGCTGGCTAACATGGCGCGGGCATCAAATGAGGCGCCATCCTTCATGAATGAGAATCTAATCGATTATATAAGCGTGGGGAGAACGCCGCTGCTATATTTACCGCCACATCTATATTACGAGAGGGATGGCATGCCTGAGGTAAACAATATATTATACTGCAGGGCCAATGGAAGCTGGGCTCAAAAATTATGCTCAACAGATCGCCTAATAAAGAATGCATATGAGATTACAGTTCCACTTTACGAGGCAACGTTTAACTCTGAAATGGTAAACTTTGAATTTTTAACACCCGACCATAAAGTTTGCAAGGCGACATTCAAAGATGGAACGATAATCGTTGCAAACAAGTCCGATGGAGAATTCGACTTTAACGGAACTATCATTCCAAGACATGGATTCATAGTTGAGAGTCCAACTTTCATAGCGTTCTGCGCCAAAAGATATAATGGGATAGAATATTCAAGTCCTGCCCTATTCACTATTAGAAGTCTAGACAACAATAGAATAGAGAGAAGCAAAAGTCTCAGAATATATCATGGATTTGGCGATTCGAAAATAGCGATAAAGAACGTTAACTCCAAAGCTAAAATAGGAGGTTCCATCATAAGGAGAACCGGAGAATACTTCATATTCAATATCGCCGGGGAAGCTAACGTGAATTTTCTGGAGTAAAATATTGAGGTAAATTTAGGAAAATTATTTTTAGATTCTGTAGATACTTATCTTCTGTAGAACTTTGAGCGTGTTTAAAATGCCAAAATACGTAGTAAGCTTGGATGTAGGAGGAACTTTTCTTAAATCGGCGATAATAGGCTCTGATGGCTCCATTCTAGATGGATCAATCCAGAAAGTACCAATTAATTCGCGGGGTTCATCGGAGGAGATAATTGGCACATTCACTTCTACCCTAAAAGAATCTATGGAGATGGCTGAATCCAAAGGAATCGAGATAATGGGCATAGGGATCGACACGCCTGGACCATTCGATTATGCGAGGGGCATAAGTTTAATGGGTCGAGGCCTCGGACAAGATAAATTCTCATCCATATATGGAATAAATCTGCGGGATGAGTTTCGGAAGCGTCTAGGCTTAAGTAAAGAGTTTCCGATAATATTTGAGCCGGACTCATGGGCTTTCCTTAGGGGCGAAGCTTGGGTGGGAGCCGCGAAGGGCTGCCGCCGCATAATTGGAATAACTCTCGGCACTGGTCTCGGCTCAGCGTTTATGGTCGATGATGAGATAGTGATTGGAGGAAGGGGCGTCCCGGGATATGGATGGTTAGCGTTGCTTCCATTTAGGGACGGGGTGATTGAGGATAGAATTTCCAGGAGGGGAATAATTGCCCGGTACGAAGAATTAACAGGGAAAAGCGCTGGGAACTTGGATGTGATAGACATAGCCCGAAAAGCTATGGATGGGGATAAGATAAGCCTACAGGTATTTAAGGAGATAGGCACTATCTTGGGCAAGGCTTTGAAGCGGATATGTCTGGACTTTAGGCCTGAATGTATAGTATTCGGTGGACAAATCTCGAAATCTTATTCCCTCTTTGAGGAGTCCTTTAAGAGGCAACTGGGCTCCATTCCCGGTTTAAAGAAGATAGACCAGGCTAAGTGGATAGACTATAGTCCGCTTTATGGCGTTGCAAGACTTCTCTTTAAGGGCTCGAAATCGCCAGCTTGGGGCTTACCGACGGATCTCTCTAAGGTTGCTGAGAAGATAATTGCTGAATTAAGCCGCTACGCCGTGACCGACTAGAAATAATATTTAGGAGCCATTTGAGGATGGAGGAGAAATTAGACGAGATTCTTAAAAGTTCGAAAGGAGCATGGTATAGTATTCCAGGCGAGGCTGTAAATGAGCTTAGAGTTCATGCTGAGGAGAACGAACTCTTTAGGGATGAAGAGATCTTTAGGTATATTGCCAGACTAATAGAAGAGCAACATAAAAGAGAAAAATCCGCTCTAATCGCGTTTGATGGCTTTGTAGGCACAAGAATGGATGAGATCATTTCGAAGATAGAGGATGAACTGGAGTCCTCGATAAATATCGAATTTTTAGATTTCTCTACATGCTTTAAGGGTGCAAATGAGACCAACGGAATAATTAGGCCATATTTAGATGTTGATCCGGAGTGGGGACGTGTATATAGGGGGAGACCAAAGGATCTACTGGATCTAGCACGTCTGGAAGAGATTCGAAAATATTGCGTGAGCATAAAGAGAGGAAAACATTCAAGTAAGGTAGTGGTTATTTATGGAGCCTTCTCCGCCGTTCCTCCTCTCAGAAGATTATATGACAGCATCTTCTAT
>QMXE01000118.1 GCA_003661975.1 Candidatus Bathyarchaeota archaeon | reverse complement strand
TCCATCTCATCTTTCTTTGAAGACACTTCTACAGGAGCTTCAAGACTGATTCTGTTGTGTTTCTCAGTCACCTCCAAGGCATCTATCTGGCGGATCTCAACGTTTCAGGACTATGTACATAAGCTCATCTGAACTGATTAAGGCCTCTTCATTAGTTTAAGCCTACTGATCCTCTTGTCCAAGGTCGTGTAGTCTGGGGGCTTTAGCATATTGAATTGCCGTTGCGAAGAATAGATAATCTCCTTGCACCTAGAGCGCGACCGGCGCAAATGGCGCGTTCTCGCCGAGCCAGCATCTAAGGAAAGCTTCAGCCTCCTCCATATCCCATTCTGGAGGGATAGGAGGATGCTGCAAAAACTTGATGTCACGGTAGCCCATAAAACATAACTGACTAACCTGCTCATCTATCGGCTTATGATCATCATTCTTTCACAAAGAATCTTGCTGATCGAATAGTTTTCTATGATTGGATAGGCGAGAGTTTCTTCCCGCATCACATGAAAAATTTATTGGCTCACGGCGCAAAATTTGTATGTGTGGAGGCTGATTCTTTTGTCTGTTTTCAGGAAGAGGGAGGCTCTGCTTCACCATTACGTGCCGGATTTTCTTCCACACCGTCAGGAGGAGCTGGAGAGGCTGAAGAAGTGGTTTGAGCCTGTTCTCTCAGAAAAAGTGAACATGAAAGTTCATATTTATGGTCCTATGGGTACTGGGAAGACCGTTCTATGCAATAGGCTTGGAAGATACCTTATGGATGAGGCGGAGAGGAGAGGCGTCAACCTGAAGTTCATCAATATTAACCTTGCCTATACGCCTAAGCCCTATTATGTCATGTCATCGCTTATGGAGAAGGTGGTTGGAAATCCGGGCCTCGGATTAGGCCCTGAGGAGATGCTAATAAACATCGTCGAGAAGATATGCAGTGAAGATATGAAGCTCGTGGTTGCACTAGACGAGGTTGACACCTACATAATGGAGAAGAGGGATCCCAAGATACTATATATGCTTCCGAGGGTTCACGAGCTTGATCAACGAGCCGCCGGGAGGATCAGCCTCATATACATTTCGAGAAGCCTCAAGTGGCTGGACAGGCTTGACGAGGCAACCCTAGACACTCTTGGAAGAACCGCCGCCGTGAAGCTCGAGAAGTACGGGCCTGAAGAGATCGAGGATATACTTAATTACCGAGTCGAGGAGGCCTTCAAGCCAGCCGCCGTGCCACCAGAAATAGTCGAGTTCACAGCTCAGATATCATACAGGTGCGGGGGAATGCGCTACGCGCTAGAGCTCCTGCTCGGCGCCGGCATGATCGCCGATTCCGAAGGCTCATCAACGGTTAAGGCCGACTATATAAGGATTGTTCACGCAGGCATACCAAAGGGGGCAAATGGGGCAATATACCCGGACGAGCTGAGCATCCACAAGCAGATGCTCCTAAAGGCGATTATGGATGGACTGCGTTCGGGAGGAGGCCCATACCTAACATTCGAGGAGGCATATGACCTCTACACAGTTGAATGCGAATCGCAGGATAAGGATGCCGAAGACAAAGAAACAATCCAGTCATACCTTCAAGATCTCAAATCTGAAGGATACATTCTCCTGAAGAGGCGGGAGGGCGAAGTCCTAATCGGAATGGAGTATCCATTCGACAGGCTATATGAGGACCTAGAGAGAGCTATGAGGGAGGCTCTCCGCAGACCATAGGAGTCCCCCTGTACCCGAAAGGCTCGCAACTGTTTTAAAAAGGATATTTTAAAGATGAAGGGCGTGGAGGCGACTGGCATGGAGAGATTTGAGGTTACGCCTAGAGAGGTAGCCGCCATCCACAGATGCCTGTCATCGAAGGTCTGCAGGAGGCTCTTCAAGGCACTCTACAGGGAGGGGAGGATGAACATCACGGCGCTGGCCAGAAGGGTTGGATGCACAAACAGGAAGGGAGTCACATACTTGAGAGTGCTGGCCGGCATAGGAGTCGTCGAGGAGGAACTAGCAGCCGGACTCCACATATTCAAGCTAAAGAATGGGAGGCTAACCGAACTGATAAAAGAAACTATGAAGCTTCTGGAGGGAGAACCGGGTGGCTGAGGGGGCTGTCGACAGCCGGGACGCCAAGGCCGCAAACTCCATCATGGAATTCCGGCCGCAACCCCCACAATTAAACTTGAAAAATGCATGCTTAAAAGATTATCTCGTCAACCGTCAAGTCCTCAGGGTCCTGAGGGGTCTATAAGCGTATGACTTGGCGCTCCGGTACTTATCCGGCATGGAAGGTCTCTGCAGCGGCCTAGACAGAGTGCTGAGGTGCGGAGCACTCGCAGCTCGGTTCTTCACGATAATGTACTTGTACGGGGAGAATGGACATGCACAGAACTCGCAAGGAAAGCGGGGAGATGCAGGCAGAACGTGCACAAGACATTAACAAATCTGGAGAGACGGGCTTAGTTGTCAGAACCTCAATGCGTAGGTGTCCTCGTAAGCGGAACATGTTCTATCAAGCCGAATAAAATGACCGTTACGGCGAGTATTAAAGCCGCTAACGCAATTAGAATCCTCCTTTCAGCGTCAAGTCTCGGGATGACAGTTGATAGTCTTCCGTCATAGATCGGGCAGAACTTTGCGTCCCTAAGATGCACCGTTAAGCCGCATCTCTCACATCGCTTTAACCGTCAGCCTCCAGAAAAAATTTGGGGGGATTCAGATTCCGGCTCGGCGATGACGGCCGTTCCAGTCGCAGAGACAACAACTACGCCAGCCTGCAATCCGAGATCCGATGTTTCCAGGTCGAGGCCGACGACGGCGTTCGCCCCCAACCCGCGAGCCTTATCCCTGAGCCTTTCAATGGCCTCCATTCTGGCCTTCTCAAGCTCGGAGGTGAAGGTCGACACTTCTCCGCCTACCACGCTCTGAATACTCGCCACGATCTTTCCAAGGAAACCTCTTGTCCTCGGAACTATGCCGGTGACGACTCCGAGAACCTTCCTTATTCTATATCCCGGAATTGAAGGCGTCGTCACCACGATGATGTCTTGGAAGCCTCGGTTTATGGGGGAGCCACATCTATGACAGTACTTCGTCTCCGGAAGAACTTCACCCCCGCACACTGGACACTTCATCCATGCACACCATAAATGATTGATCATCGAGTCTTTTAAAGGCTCGTTTCTTCCCAATTGTGGTTGAGAATGCTCAGTCGACTCTTCAAATGGAGGAAGGAGAAAGAGGAGAAAAGGCCTGAGGAGAAGCCCTCGACGCGGATGGTGAAGCGCCGAGCTCCAGTCGTCACTCTGGGCGTTGACGGCTCCGGAACGCGAAGGGGCATCTACAAGAGGGATAGGATGCACATCGCCGTCTTCGGCTTCCCTGGAACCGGCAAGTCAACATTCCTGCTGAACCTCATAAAGCAGAACATCGATGAGGACGAGGGCTTCATGCTAATCGACCCCCACGGAGACCTCGTGAAGAGGGTTATAACACACATTCCAAAGGATAAGTGGGATAGGGTTGTCTATATCAGCCCGCTTACAGCCTATGACAAGCGCTTCAGAAGTGTCGTCCAGATAAACTTTCTACAGTACGAGAAGGAATTGGAGAGGGATCTTGTTGCCAGGATGATAATGGATGCTCTTCAGAAGATATATCAGAAGTTCTGGGGTCCCCGCTTGGACATGATAATGCTGAATGCACTATACCTTCTGCTGGAGGGCTCAGCTCCAAGACAGCCCAGATTCACGGACATCTACGATGTCCTCTCAAGCGAAGAGTACCGCGAAATGCTACTGGCAAAATGCGACGACAGGAAGGTGATAACGTTCTGGGAGAAGGAATTCAAGAAGATGCCTAAAGATGCGAGCAGCGCCGTCATGACGAAGATATACAGGATAGTCCAAGAGAAGGTTATTGCACCCATGTTTGACTGCGAGCGGGGCAGTATCAGCTTCCGCAAGGTAATGGATCAAGGCCTATTCGTGCTTGTAAACCTCAGCGAAGGCGCGATCACAAGCGACCTCGCAAACTTCCTCGGAAGCCTAATACTGGCGCAGGTCTACCTTGCGGCGATGAGCAGGGAGGACACGCCTGAAGAGAAGCGGCGGCCATTCTACGTTTACGTCGATGAGGCATACAGGTTCACAACCCGCAGCATACAGGACATCCTGCAATCACTAAGAAAATACAAAGTTTACATGGCGCTGGTCTCCCAGTTCCTAGGCCAGTACGACAAGGAAACTGCGGAGTCAATTCCAAGCCTCTGCGACACGATAGTATGCTTCAGCGTCGGCAAGGATACAGCGAAGAGGCTTGAGGAATTCTATGAGCCTGGACTAACATATAAGGACCTACTTTTCCTGCCGAAATATCATTTCGCCGTCTCAACCCCAGTCGGCAACGAGAGGCTATGGCAGATACTAAAGTGCATAGACCATGGATACGGTCCGTCAAGATTCACGGACGTAGTTAAGCACAGCCTCGACAGGTATGGAAGGCCGGTCGACATAGAATGCTACATTCAGAGGGCAGAGAAGAAGGGCAAGCTACCAATACCGCCAATATATCCAATCGAATATGTGATTCTCTCAACGCTTTGG
>QMXE01000117.1 GCA_003661975.1 Candidatus Bathyarchaeota archaeon | reverse complement strand
TAGGAGCGGAGGCGGAGGCCTAATATCGATCCATCCATTCCTAAAGAATATCATTAGCTGCTCATCCCAGAAGTCCGCAGTTATCGAGTTCATCTCAAGTATAAGCGGATACTCGCCGTAACTCAAAATGGAGATGAAGCCTCCATTCCAAGGCCTCGTGAACATCACCTCAGATGGATCTCCCAAGAAGAATCTCGGCAGGTTTATATCATGGATCTGCTCAAGCAGATTATTCATTAACCTCTCATACTCTCTTGGTAGAAAATCGGGGAATCTAACTGGAATATTCGGATATGGCTCGTCAGTCTTGATTCTCGATTCCGCAGGGGAACCGCATATCCAGTCTCCCCCAAACAGATGTGACCTAACATAAATGACCCTATCTTCCCTGGCAAATTCGCGGTATGCCTCCTTAGCCTTGAGAATTCCAGAGTCGTATCTCTTCATGTATCCGACCATTAGCTTTTGGCCGTGCTTCTCGGCGGCTCTAACCATCTCCAATGCATCTTGGCTTGTAGTGGCGATGGGCTTCTCCGTAAAGACGTGCTTTCCAGCCTTTAACGCATCTATGGCGATAGGTGCATGTATGAATTTATTTGTGATCTCCACGACGGCATCTATCTCTTTATCCTCTATCAGGTCTATGTGTGACGTGTAAACCTTCTTTATTCTCCATCTTTCCGCAACCGCCCTGGCCAGCTTAGGTCTGACATCGCATATCGCCCTTATCTCAGCATTCTCTAATCTCATGAATGATGGTAGATGGATGCATTGTCCCATGAATCCGCATCCAATAAAGCCTATAGTGACTTTCCTAGACATTTCTCACCCGACCAAATATGATATTAGGATTAGAATCCCTAATGCTTAATTAGCCTTTTCTGCATAAAGGATGAAGTAGTGATCAACCTTATTTATTCCCAGAGCAGATAGTAAGGTTGGGTTGATCCAAAATGTTTGTGGGGTTGTTAACTGCTCCTCTAAGGGACTGGAGCTTCAAGAAGGTCGTTGAGTGGGCCTCAAAGAATGGATTTAAAGGACTTGAGGTGCCTGTCTCCCCATCTTCGTCACAGCTGAATATCGATCGCGTCCTAAACGGCGGGGCAGATGAGATCAAAAGGTTGCTGGCAGAGAATAACATTGAGATCACTGGCTTAGCATTCTACAGCATTAAGATACTCGAGGATCCGGAGGATCAAAAGTTCCTGAAAAGAATGATCGAGGCTGCATCCGCCCTCGGAGTGGAGGTGATCTGCACATTCTCCGGAAGGCCCAAGGATGGGAAGGATAGAGAGGAGACTTTAAGGGAGGACTTCCCGGAGGTATTCGGTCCGATAGTGGATGAGGCTAAAGATCATGGCGTTAAGATAGCCTTCGAAAACTGGTTTGGGACGAATCTTCAGGGACTAAATCATTTCCAAGCTGTCGTTGATGCTCTGCCAAGCGATAATCTAGGCTTCAACTTTGATCCTTCTCACCTGTTCTGGCAGCAGATCGACTATATTGAGGCTGTTCATAGATTCGGAGATAGAATATTCCATACGCATGCCAAGGACACGGAGATCCTGCCGTTCAGACTTAGGGAGGTCGGAGTGCTGGGTAGGGGATGGTGGAGATACCGCATTCCAGGATGGGGCGGCATAAATTGGAGGAGCTACATAACGGCTCTCAGAGAAGTCGGCTATGACTATGTGCTCAGCATAGAGCATGAGGATCAATTTTTCGGCGCAGAGGAGGGCTTCATTAAGGGAAAGGAGTTTCTGGAGCGGCTTATATAAAATCCCTTATTTCTTTCCTCATCTCTGAGATTAGATCCGATAATATGCTGAAGGCCTTCGCCGCATCCTCCATCCTAAGGATTATGATGGTCTCTGTGAAGCAGCTCGCCGTCTCCTCAATATTTATGTGAGCTCTAGATATTGGATTGTAAAAGGCGACTATGCATCCCGGAGTATCCACTATCTCCCTTGGACTCTGAACTATCAGAGCCGCCAAATTTCTCCTT
Organism: Candidatus Bathyarchaeota archaeon; assembly: GCA_003661975.1. Classification (GTDB taxonomy): domain Archaea; phylum Thermoproteota; class Bathyarchaeia; order Bathyarchaeales; family DTEX01; genus B63. Next base: position 2,676 of record QMXE01000117.1, on the reverse strand, counting down.
TCACCTAAAATATCCTCCTCCTTGAATATGGATCTCACCCTATCGAATATGGCCTCATCAGTGATTATCGTAAGCGTCGATGTCCCCTCCAAGATCTGAAAGAAGGCCTCTGGAAAATCAGCTGAGATGAGCCTTGCCTTCTCAAGGTTTCTACGTGTCTTCTCCACTGATATCTTCGCAACATCCGTTCTCAAGTTTATCCTGCTCTCAGCGATTATTCTGCGGTATTCTCCTCTCGGAGCATAAGAGGCCCTCGCCCTCTTCACGGCGCTTATTATGCCAGCGAGGTCTACTCTCTCACCGTATATCTCCTCAACCTTAGGCTTTAGGATACGTGCAATCGCGCTGTAATTTCCGTATCCCCTCGCCAGAGCATCTTGTATTGGAAGGTCATTCTCTATGAGGCGTTGAATGATCTTTGAGATGGACATTTTGACCATTTTAGGTCACAATGGCCAAAATTTGGCATAAATTGACCAAAAAGAATATATAAAGTTTTCCCCGTTCCCTTTTCAGTAAAGGCGGCGAAGTATATTGACGAGGAAGATCGTGCTCGCATACTCGGGGGGATTAGACACATCAGTCATGCTCAAATGGCTCCAGCAGAAGTATAATGCTGAGATAATAACGGTCACGCTGGATGTCGGTCAACGTGAGAATCTAAGAGCGATCGAGAAGAAGGCGAAGGATCTAGGCGCCCTAAGGCATTACTCAATAGATGCAAAGGATGAATTCGCAGAGAAATATGTCTTTCCAGCCATAAAGGCGAATGCACTCTACGAGGGGAAGTATCCCGTCAGCACGGCTCTCTCAAGGCCGCTGATCGCAGAAAAGCTGGTAGAAGTTGCGAGGAAGGAGGGTGCAGATGCAGTTGCTCATGGATGCTCAGGGAAGGGTAACGATCAAGTGCGAATTGAAGTCACGGCTAAAGCACTAGCTCCAGACATCGAGGTGATCGCCCCAGTAAGAGAGTGGAACATGACGAGAGATGAGGAGATAAAATTCGCTCAAGAAAATGAAATTCCAATACCAGTGGATCACGATAAGCCCTACAGCATAGACCAGAATCTGTGGGGCCGCTCAATAGAATGCGGCGTCCTGGAATACCCGGATGTCGAACCTCCAGAGGAGATCTATGAATGGACAGTCTCACCTGAGGAGGCTCCGGACAAGCCGGAATACGTAACTATACGCTTTGAAAATGGGATTCCCACGGCCATTAACGGAGAGGAGATGAAGCCCGTTGAGTTAATTGAAACGTTAAATTCTATTGCTGGGAAGCATGGGGTTGGAAGAATAGATCACATAGAGGATAGGCTCGTGGGTATAAAGTCCAGGGAGGTCTATGAATGCCCAGCCGCTCAGGTCATAATTGAGGCTCATAAAGACCTAGAAAAGATGGTGCTCACACGGCATGAGATATCCTTTAAGCATCAGGTAGATGCATTATGGAGCACGCTTGTATATACTGGCCTCTGGATGGATCCATTAAAGGAGGATCTCGATGCTTTCATTGATTCAACGCAGAAGAGGGTTCTCGGAGAAGTGAAGGTTAAGCTCTATAAGGGAGGTCTCCATGTGGTAGGCCGCTCATCGCCTCTATCACTCTACGACCTGAACCTTGCAACATACAATATTGAATCCAAGTTTGATCAGAAGTCATCTAAGGGCTTCATTGATCTCTGGGGATTACCTACGAGGATGGCTCATGCCCTAAAAAGAAGGAGAGAAGAGAGTGATGTCTAGCCTCCTAAGAAGGGGGAGGCTGAAACCCGCAAATAAGGATGCAATATCATTCATATCATCCGTGAAGGATGATAAGAAGATACTAAAGCAAATAATCGATGTGAATAAGGCTCACATAGTAATGCTCATAGAGGAGGGGATAATCGGTAGGGAGAGCGGCGGAAGGATCCTCCAAGCCCTCGATGGACTAGAACGGAGAGTTAAGATCAAACCTGAGCATGAAGATGCTCATGTAGCAATCGAAGAGGCAGTCGTTAATGCAGCCGGTGAGGAGGCTGGCGGAAACCTAAACCTCGCCAAGAGCCGAAATGATCAAGTTGCAACGGCAATAAGGATGAGGCTTCGACTGGAGGTCATAAAGACAGCCGGGCTCATCACTGACCTCCAAGAGGCAATGCTGAAGAAGGCTGAGGAGAATATTGAGGCTGTAATTCCGGGATACACTCATCTCCAACCTGCACAGCCAATAACATTTGCGCATTACCTAATAGCGCGGTTCGATGCGTTACATAGGGATCTAAGCCGCCTTAAGGAGGCTTATAGCCGCATAAACCTATCCCCAATGGGGGCAGGGGCATTGGCAACGACAAGCCTTCCAATAAGCCGGGAGAGAACAGCGGAGCTACTAGGCTTCAACGGAATAATCGAGAACTCATTAGATGCAGTCTCAACACGCGACTTCCTACTTGAGACATTAGCAGTCCTCTCCATCATGGCAGTGGATATGTCCAGAATGGCTGAGGACATAATAGTCTGGAGCACAATGGAGTTTGGGCTTATCGAGCTGCCAGACGATTATGCATTCACCAGTAGCATAATGCCACAGAAGAAGAATCCAGATGTCCTCGAGGTCATCCGAGCCAGAATGAGCCTCATCCTAGGCGACTTTACATCCTCAGCTATCATGCTGAAGGCCCTGCCTACAGGCTA
>QMXE01000116.1 GCA_003661975.1 Candidatus Bathyarchaeota archaeon | reverse complement strand
AGCGCAACAGTCTCTCCCGGCTTGATCTCAAAGCTCACATTCTTTAGGATCGGCTTGTCCTTCTCATACCCAAAATATACATTCTCAAATTTTATGTGACCCTTTACATCCTTAAGTTCAATAGCATCTGGTTTATCTTTTATCTCCGGTTCAGCCTCAATTATCTGGAAGACCCTTTCGCCGGCGGCCGTCATCCTTTGATATCCAGTCCAGATCATCCCGAGCATGCTCATAGGCCTCATAAGCATGAATGCGTAGCTGCTGAATACGTAGAGCATATCTATGCTCAGTCTTCCCTCTATAACCCGTATTCCGCCGAGCCAAAAGATTATGACTGTTACGAATCCGCCTATTAGCCCAGTTATTGGAAGAAATATCGCCCTCAAAACCGCAGCCTTAACCATCGCATCATAGTATGCTCTGTTTGGCCTTTGAAACTTCTCCTTCTCATAATCCTCCATCGCGAAGGCCCTGACAACTCTTATTCCAGAAATGTTCTCCCAAAGGATCGACGTTAACTCTCCAAAGTGCTCGCGGGATCTACTTATGACGAGTCTGATCTTCTTTCCGAAGAGTGAAAAATTTACGAGAATAAGCGAGATTATCATGAATGAGGCGATCGTTAATTCCCAATCTATCATGATCATGGAGGTTATTACTCCCGTGAGGAGAAAGGCCGTTTGAACGAGCATGCGGAATGGAAATGTGAGGAAACGTCCTATTCTCTCAGTATCTGTTGTCGCCCTAGACATTAACTGTCCAGTATCTATCTTATCGAAGAATGCGAGGGACTGCCTCTGAATGGACTCGTAAGCCTCATTTCTAATCTCGTAGATGACTTTCTGAGCGAAATATCCATTCACATACCGTAGTATGAATGATAGTGCCCCTGATACTCCAGTAAGCCCTATTATTTGGATTACAAGCCATATTAGAACGCCGTAATCCCTAACTTCAAGTATATTCCTTACAACTTGCCCTCCAAGCTTGGGAATGTAAATGTTTATGTATGTAACGGCTATTGTGCAGGCAACTATGATGACTAGCAGATGCCACCTTCTAAGTATGTATCTGGCCAGCTTTTTAAGGAATCTCATCTCCTAATCATCCTTCCCGTCTATTCCGATCTCCTCGCAGAACTCTCTGATGACACGTAAATACTCAGAATTTCTATACAGAAACGCGTTTGTGAGGAGTGATACTAGAAGGCTCATAGCTGGCTTTCTGATCTCGGCTGATCTCTTCTGCCTTGAGATAACATGCTCGAATGTTCTCTTTCTAAGCATGGAATACCTCTCGATTAGGCGCTGTATCTTATCAATCTTATCCTTCGATACTTCAAATCCGAAGATCCCAAGATTTTCAGCCGCATTCCTGCATATCTCCTTATTCCATCTTGATATATCCTCAGATCCGGGGATGAGTCCCTCACTTAGAGTATATGAGATTATGAATCTCCAAGCTAAGGCCCGATAATATCTCTCGACGAGATTCCCCTTAACTAATGTCCTCGTCTGCTTTATCAGGCCAGCCTTTTCAAGCACTGAGAGATGATGCGATATTGACGAGACGTTCTTCCCGAGCATCTTAGCGAGTTGACAGGCAGTCATCTCGCGGTGTCGTAAGTTATGGAGAATCATTACCCTCGTTTTATCTGCAAAGAGCTTTGCAACTTCAGGATCCTTAATTATCATGAATGGCTTTGGCTCCATTTCACCTGATTAAAATGAGAATGTAAATAAAAATGTATCGCTACAAATAATTGTAGATGTCTTCATCGAATGGCTGATGAAGACCTTCGGCGTTTGAGTGAAGAGAGTATTATTCTGGGCTGAAGAATTTTTCGTGCTTGCAGTGATGTTTGGCTTGTGAAGATTAAAAAGACTCGAGAAGAAGCTGAAACTACTGGGTGATTCTAATGATTAGAGTTTTACAATTTTTAAATTTAAGAATAATGACGCAAAACTTTATGCAAGATGCAGAGCCGGAGATGGCACTAAAATCACTATGTGACTAGAAAATACTTTCATTTTTCTATCCATTTCTGTAGGATCTTCTTTGCATCATCGTATTTCTCATCACACATCAGCATTAAGGCTCTAATAAGATCCTGAATCCATGGATTTGCCCTAGCCATCACTGTTAATTCTACTGGGACAGCGAATCTTTTATAGTCGAGCCAGCCTATTATCGTGGCCATCGGCACATAGACCAGAAAGAAGGTTACTGCAAAGGCCGTGAGAGAGGAAAATAAAGCCTCCAAAAAGGGAATATACTCGATCAAAAGACGATACTGAATAACCATGAAGTTCGCGAAGCTCAAGAGAAAGACAAGGTATGTCCCATGTCCCCTCCTGAAATAAGTCCAATACCTCAAAATCCTGCTCTTCATTCCTAAAGCCTCCTTTTCTTTTTTATATTAAGCATGATTTTATGGAAAGACTCATTTAATTGGTGTCGCTCTAAAACTCCTTTCTTTTGAGTACGGATTATTAGGTTCCTCCTTTTCTCTTGATTACTAGCCAAGGAATAACACGAAGTTTAGGATGATCTATTCGTTGGTGTCCAAATCGACCATCTTCGCCTAGTAACTCGCCGTGATCAGAAGTTATAATCACCCTTTTAGTTGGATCAATAATGTTAAGAAGACGCTTTACCTCCTCCAGTACAAGCCTTAAATTGCTTAGGTAAGCCTTCTTTAATTCCACTATGCTGATGAGACCCTTCTTGACATTCTCCCAAATTTTCATGTCAGGAGGCTTTCCTCTAAGTTTGCCTGCCTCTGTTCCTGAGTAACCAAGTAGTTTATATTCTCCAATATATGGTGCATGAGGTTGGAAATAGTGAATTATAATTCTCTCTTCTTTGTGTTGTTTTATGATATCTGTCGCTATGCGCGTAACTTCTTTGGGAGGTACGGTGCCGAGATCGTCATCCCAGCCATAGTTCCATGCGTCAACTATTCGCTTAAAGTGCTCTTTTGGAACATATCCTCCGTAATATTTTTTGAGAAATGGATCTTCAATTGGACTTTTAACGAAGGAGTTGACGGGAGTTGCGCCCGAGACATATACAAGATCGTAATAGTCCGGGAAGACGCGCTTAAGGAATTCGAAAGTATCTCTTCCAGCACTGTAAGCGAACGAAAGATAGCTTGAAGGGAGAAATTTTGTATACTCTGCTGCGAAATAATCTGCTCTACATGCGTCGAGTATAATTAAATAATCCCAATTGCTGTGGTGTATCAGAGTACGCTGACTTGGTAATGCTTCATAACTTTTAGTCTTTGCCCACCAATAGAGTCGATTCCACAGATTCTCCAGCGTTCTTCGCCCTGGGTAATGAATCTGCTTTAGCAAGTTCAATGTGCACCCTCCCCTGCATGGCAGAAAAGATAAAAATAACTTAAGGTTTGAGAATGTGGGATCTCCTCGATTTCGTAGTTCATTTCTTTAAGAAACTTGTAAACGCTTTCCGCGTTTGCCCATGAGACTTCAATTAAGAGATTCGGTTTAAACTTCTCAATAGACCCCTTCATTCCTTCGAGAACTTCGACTTCGGCTCCTTCAACATCGATTTTAACCAGATCTACTCGTTTAATTCCATACTCTGCAATGATAGCATCAATGGGCCTAGCTAACACTCTATAACCAAGATTGCTTGATCCCTTCACTGTATGTCTTCCGCTGTACTCTGAAAAATGAAGGGTTAATTCGTCTTCTTCCCTCCACGCGGCAACATTGAATACAAGTATATTGTTCAGCTCATTCAGTTTGACATTCTTAATAAGCGCAGCGTAGTTTTCCGGAGCGGCTTCCACCGCTACCACGATCCCTTTATTTAAAAACTTAGCTATTGGAATCGTGTACCTTCCAACATGTGCACCTACATCAATGAAAACCCCATCTTTAGGAACCTTCATGTAATCCCATGCCCAACTTTCAAATTTCTCTGAGAGTATTGCAAGACACTCGTTATCCACTACTTGGAATTTGCATCCTCTATACTTAATCACAGCTCGCTTAAGTAACGTCCTCATTAGCCGTTTCTTTATAGATGAGATACTCGGATGGCGTTGTTCTATAAAGTTGGGGATCAACCGGATTAATTCATATAATAGCAAAGTGAATTTGCTATTGATCTTCCAGCCTCGTGATGCCTCTTTGAACCCCATAATTGAAGAGTGTAGGAACCCTTTTAGGCTCGGCATGAAATATCCTCCATTAAGCTTAAGAAGTAGATTCACAGGCTGGCAGAAAAATTACATAATTTAGGGGCTTCGGCAAAATCGTATGACAAGTCGATCCTCACCTTTGATCCTCCTAAAGATCTGTAATTTTCAATTATGCTGAGGATTTTCTTCTGGTAGGATTCTGAAGAAAACATGTGTACATGTTCCATGTTTCTTGAGACTATTTCTTTTCTGGTATGCTCATTTTCTATCAGATCCTCTATTAGCCAGGCGGCTTCATCTGCGGTTAAGTAGGAGAAACCATGCTTTCCTTGCTGCGCCTTTAGAATATCCTCCCACGGCCCGCCTGATCTGTGGACTATTGGTACTAGCCCTGCAGCCATGGCTTCTACTATGGACATTCCGAAGTGTTCATATTTCATTGCGTGAAGGTAGATCTTGGCCTTTCCATAGAGCGCGAGCAGCTTAGAGAAGTCGAGATCTCTCAGT
>QMXE01000115.1 GCA_003661975.1 Candidatus Bathyarchaeota archaeon | reverse complement strand
TCGTGAAATATATGAGTGAAGATGTTAGGATATTCAGTAGATGCTTTTCTCAGCCCCGCAATTCTCAGATGATAATAGGATTGGATGGCTGGGTTAATGCGGGGAAGGTCTCAACTTTCTCGGTTAAGTATCTCATAAGTAAGCTTGGGGCTAAGAGGTTCGGTGAGATACTTCAGGAGAGATTTCATGATTATGCGATTCAGAGGCCATTCGTCTCGATTAGGGATGGGCTGATACGCTCCTATGTTCCGCCCCAAAGCACCCTATACTATTGGAGGGGAGGTGAAGACTTAAGTCTCATACTTCTACTCGGCGTTGAGCCTAATCTTAACTGGCCGAGATACGCTGATGCAGTTCTTAAAGTCGCAGAGAAGATGAATGTTAGGCGCATATACACTATAGGAGGATACCTCGCGGATGTCTCCCCGGAGGATGAGGCATTAATCAGCACAACAACAAACAATAAGGATCTGATTGAGGAGTTAAAGAGGTTTAATGTTGTGCTTACAAGTTACAGTGGGCCTACATCGGTGTATAGCGAGATAATGTGGAGATGTAAGAGGAGGAATATCGATGTTATCAGCCTATGGAGCGCTGTTCCGATCTACATTGAGGGTTTATACCCGAAGGCCGCATACTGCATACTCGAAAAGATAGTTAAGCTTGCCGGACTAAAGGTTGACTTGACAGATCTTAAGAGGAAATCTGAATCCTTCAGACCTCCCTCAGAGAGGAGGATCATGAGCCAATCGGAGATGCGTAGGCTCATTAGAAGTCTGGGAGGAAAGGATAAGGAGAAGGGGCCGACATACATACTGTAACATGCAGGGATCACCATTATTTCTTGGCTTTTAGGATTCTGGAGTCAATGCACCCACTTTAGTCCATAATCGTAAATGTTTATATATTCTCTTTTCATCTTGAAAGTGCTGAAGTAATGGTTGAGGGAGAAGACCGATGGGCCATAGGAAGAAGCATGCTCCTAAGAGGGGTTCCCTAGCCTATTTGCCTAGGGGACGTGCTGCTCGTCCAATTGGAAGAATAAGATTTTGGCCCGAGGTTGAGGAGGGTCCTGTGCTTCTCGGATTCGCCGGGTATAAGGCTGGAATGACGCTTGCCGTCATGGTTGAGGATAAGCCTCGCTCCCCAAACTTCGGGAAGGAGGTTGCTTATCCAGTAACGATTATTGATGCCCCTCCAATGTTCATTTGCGCTGTGAGGGCATACACCCGAGATGAGAATGGACTTAAGACTTTAACTGAGGCCTGGGCTAAATCTCTTCCGAAGGACTTTGAGAGGCTTAAGTGCATCCCTAAGGATCCAAAGACGGATGAGGCTCTGAAGAAGATGGAGGATTCCCTTGGGGAGATCTGCGAGTTCAGGGTTATAGCCGCGGCTCAGCCTAGACTCGCATCCGGAGTTCCAAAGAAGAAGCCTGACATAATGGAGATTAAGGTGGGCGGGGGAACAATCGAGGAGCAATTCGAGTATGTCAAGAATATCCTCGGAAAAACCGTTCGGGCAGATGAGGTCTTCAAGGAGGGTCAATTCGTAGATGTCATAGCGGTCTCTAAGGGTAAGGGATGGCAGGGAGTCGTTAAGAGATGGGGAGTTAAGATCCTAAGTCACAAGTCAAACAAGACTAAGAGGGGCGTTGCATCTCTTGGACCGTGGCATCCGGCTAGGGTGGTTTATACAGTTCCGAGGCCTGGACAGATGGGTTACCATCAGAGAACGGAGTTTAACAAGCGTATCCTGAAGATCGGCGAGGATGGATCTGAGGTCACACCAAAGGGAGGATTCCTAAGATACGGTGAGGTTAAGGGCATGTATATCATGCTCAAAGGAAGCGTTCCCGGACCGGCTAAGCGCCTGATAAGACTTAGGTATCCAGCTCGTCCTCCAAAGGAGGTTAGCGAGTCTCCTCCAGAGATAACATACATATCCCTGGAGTCTCCTCAGGGAGTCTAATGAGGTGAAAGATGATGAGTAGATCCTCAGCCTCAATTTATAACTTGGATGGAGAGAAGGTCGGAGAGATCGAACTTCCAAGGATCTTCAGCTTCAGCCTTAGACCCGACGTTATACGTAAGGCTGTAGTTGCAATTCAGACTCATAGGCTTCAGCCTCAGGGAAGGGATGTTATGGCTGGAAAGAGGACTACGGCTGAGTCTTGGGGTGCAGGCCACGGATTGGCTAGGGTTCCAAGACTTAAGGGCTCAAGCAGGGCAGCTCTTGCCCCTGGAACAGTAGGCGGTAGGAGGGCTCACCCGCCAGTGGTTGAGAAGAAGATCAGAAAGAAGATTCCGAAGAAGGAGAGGCGTCTGGCATTATTTTCTGCGATCGCCGCCACCGCATCCAAGGAGGTTGTAGCCAGAAGGGGACATATAATCGATGATGTTCCTGAGCTTCCCCTGATCGTGACGGATGACCTTCAGAGTCTCAAGAAGACGAGGGAGCTCAAAGATGTATTCATGACATTGGGAGTTTGGCCGGATGTTTGTAGGGTTAAGGAGAGCATAAAGGTTAGGGCTGGAAGGGGAAAGATGAGGGGGAGAAGGAGAAAGGTTAGGGTTGGACCTTTAATAGTGATCTCAAAGAATGATGGTATAGTTGAGGCTGCGAGGAACCTCCCCGGAGTGGATGTCATTCACGTAAGGGACTTAAATCCTGAGATCCTCGCCCCAGGCACTCATCCGGGAAGATTGACGGTCTGGACGAGATCCAGCATTGAAGAGTTGAGGAAGATAGAGGAGGAGTTGGGGTATGGAGCCGCATGAGGTCATTCTATATCCGCTCATGACGGAGGCTGCAAGTCGCCTCCTCGAAAAGGAGAATAAGCTCATCTTCATCACGCATATTAAGGCTACGAAGAGGGATATTAAGAGGGCTGTTGAGGAGCTCTTCAATGTTAAGGTGCGCTCCGTAAACACGGTCATTACGAGTAAGGGAAAGAAGAAGGCTTATGTGAGGCTTGAACCGGAATACAGCGCGACTGACGTGGCCATAAAGCTAGGCTTGCTATAGGCTGATTGGAGGTGATATAGTATGGGGAAGAGGATTAGGGTTCAGAGACGCGGAAGAGGCTCTCCTACCTGGCGTGCATCTACACATAAGAGGGTTGCACCTTCGAAGTATCCGAATCCGCCCAAGGAAATATTAAGTAGCGCTATGACCGCGAGAGTCAAGCAGATAGTGCATGATCCGGGAAGGGGAGCTCCACTTGCATGCATAGAGCTTGAGAATGGCGAGAAGTTCTACTCGGTCGTTCCAGAAGGAATTTATGAAGGTCAGACTCTGGAGATAGGCGGGAAGGCAGATGTTAAGGTTGGAAATGTGCTTCCAGTCGGTAGGATACCGGAGGGAACAATGATCTGCAACGTTGAGCTCTCACCTGGGGATGGAGGTAAGCTCGTAAGGTCATCGGGAACATACGCTGTTGTAGTCTCACATACTCCTGAGGGAACGCTTATTAAGCTACCATCCGGAAAGACAAAATACGTCAATGATCTCTGCTTGGCAACTGTAGGCGTGGTCTCCGGTGGAGGCAGAACTGACAAGCCCTTCTTGAAGGCTGGAGCGAAATATTACTGGATGAAGGCTAAGGGACACAAGTATCCCAGGACTAGGGGTAGGGCCATGAATGCCGCTGTACACCCATTTGGAAGTGGAAGGAGGGGTGGACGTAAAGTTACAGTTGTCTCTAGGAATGCTCCTCCGGGCAGAAAGGTTGGGTTGATCGCTGCGAGAAGAACTGGAAGGAAGAAGTAGTCTTTGAGTAAGATTTAAAAGATACCTTCTATCAGAGCTCTCTGGGTGATCTGATGCCTAAGGAGTTCAGATACCGCGGATACACAATTGACGAATTAAGAGACATGTCTATGGATGAGTTCATAGAGTTGCTTCCAGCCCGTCAGCGTAGAAGCCTGCTTAGGGGATTAACTATTGAGCAGAGGAAGCTCCTAGAAAAGGTGCGCATAGCCAGGGAGCTCTCAAAGAATGGAGGGGAAGTTAAGCCCATAAGGACTCATGCGAGGGACATGATCATACTTCCAGAGATGGTTGGCATGACGATTCACGTGCATAACGGAAAGGAGTTCGTTCCGGTGGAGATAAAGCCTGAAATGGTTGGACGTTACCTCGGAGAGTTCGCCATAACCAATAAGCCAGTGAAGCATGGAACTCCTGGTATAGGAGCCAGCAGAAGCAGCATGTATGTCCCGCTCAAGTAAGCGTGAAATTACATTCGCTCTGGGGCTTCTATGCCGATTAGGTCTAAGGCGTTGCGGATCGTTATTCTAACAGCGTCGACTAACATTATCCTTGCGGCTCTAAGCCCAGCCGGCTCAGCCCTAATAACTGGAAGCGAGGCATAAAAGCTATTAAATTTATCTGCCAGCGAATTTGCGTAATCTGCGATTATGTGAGGTTTGAGGTTCTCAGCCGCATCCAAGAAGATCTCTGGAAAACGTGAGATCATCAGGATAAGGTCCCGTTCGATCTGCTCCTTGAGGGAGCTGAAATCCGCCGTTCCAATCTCATCTATTCTCCTTAGAATGCTGCATGCCCTTGCATGTGAATATTGAATATAAGGCGCGCTGTTCTTCTCGAAGTTTATAACCTTATCCCAAGTGAAGACCACGGGCTTTAAGGGATCAGTCTCTATAAGCGCGTATTTTACAGCTCCAACCCCAACCGTCTCGGAGATCCGTCTCTTCGTTTCCTCATCGAGATTTGAGGAGCGCCTGGAAACTTCACTGTAGGCCCTCGCGAATGCCTC
>QMXE01000114.1 GCA_003661975.1 Candidatus Bathyarchaeota archaeon | reverse complement strand
GGCCCGCAAGGGGCCACAGGCTCTCTTAGCCCTGCTCTCAAGGCCTGCGCCTTATCCACTCGGCCACCCCGGCTTCTAAACTAAAAGTATAGGCTATTATCTGCCTATTTTAGGATTTCCTTAGATTTAATCGTTCCCATAACTTATCCTTGTTCTGTCAGCCTCTCCACTATGAGATCCTTGAATGCCTCCAGATTCTTCCATTCTATTGCACAGTGTATCTTCCTCGCCCCCTTAGATACTAGCGTGTAGCCGTCCTCGGTTACCTTCACGCCGAGATCCCTCATGACTAGGAGCTCCTCTGAGAATGCCAGATAGACGGCAACAGTATCATATAGGATTGAGCTTTGAGTCCTGAATGTTTCCAGCCAGTCTTCTTTGCGGCTCTTAAGCCAAATCTTATAGTTCTCCATGAGATCCCTGACCAATCGATCTTCGCATTCAAGTATCCTTCTATATCTTTCGCCCTTTAACCTAACGAATCCACAGGTATCCAGCGGAGTTATAGTTATGTCCCATGGAGCAGAGAAGACCTTCATGCATGCTTTTGGGTCAGCCTTAACATTATATTCGGCGACAACTCCACCATCTCCTCCACCATATCCGGGAGGGCTCTTATATAGGCATCCATGCATGCCGACAAACCTTGCTTTACTGGCTATTTTGGGCTCCATCTCAAGGCCGGCAGCAATATTTGTTAGGGGACCAGTGCATATCAGTGTGATAGGCTCTGTAGATTCCATTATTATCTCTACAAGAGCGTCGATTCCATCCTCATATATTGTTCCCGGATAATCTGAGATCTCATAGTCCTCCACCCATGGTTGCTGTGGGCCGACATCATCGCTCTGATGGATTCCTATGCCAACTGGAATATCCGAATAGCCTGATCTCTCGAGGATCTTGGCGACGATCTTAGCCCGATAAGTAGTATTTCCAGTCTCCGTCAGGATCAGTTTTGGCTTGAGCTCCGGAGATCTCAGAAGGAACGCTAATGCCCATGTATCGTCAATATCAGAGCCTATATCAGTATCAAGTATCACCGGGATCTTCTCATTAGAGTTCATCAAGACCGCCCCAACCGCATTATTTATTAAGCGCATTAAACATAGGCATCAAAACGATAAGTTTGCATTCCATATTAAATTTTCAAGAGGATGCTGAAGGAACTTGAAGTGTCACTACTGCGGCAAGGAGATTATACTTCCATTTAAATGTCCATTCTGCGGCGAATACTTCTGTGAGGATCATAGGCTCCCAGAGAATCATGAATGTCCAGAATTGTGGAAGGCGCGGATCAGGCCTCCTCCCTCAATAGAGAGAAGAAGCAAGGAAGAGCTTGAGGAGGCAGAGTTCAGAGGAATACCGGAATATCCATTTCAGCCCGTGAAGGAGAGGTGGACGAGTAGAACCGAGATCATCCATTTAACAGTAGGGTCATTTACGGTTATGGCCGTCGGATTATCAATGTTTGGTCCAATATGGAGTTTGGGGATGATCGGTATCCCAGCGTCTATAATAGGCTCATCGGTGCTCTTCATGCTCATATTTATGGCCCATGAACTGGCACATAAAATGACGGCTAAACATTTCGGTCTATGGGCCGAATTCAGACTGAACACGATTGGGATGGCATTAACTCTAATATCGGTTTTCTCTCCGCTCATAAAGATAGTCTCTCCCGGGGCGGTTATGATCTCCGGGATTGCCGATAAGAGAATGGTTGGGAAGATATCCCTCTCCGGGCCACTAACGAACATAATAATATCATCCCTGCTATTCATCATTGCCTATTTGCTTCCAACGGGACTATCGAGGATAATACTCCTGAGAGGAGCGGTCCTAAGCGCGTGGATATCGGCATTCAATCTGATCCCAATAGGCATATTTGACGGTTCAAAGGTTTTCTGGTGGAATAAGCCAGTATGGGCCGCCGCATTTGTAATATCTGTAATCCTCTCATCGGTGCTCTTCATGCACTAAATTAAAAAACACGGTCGCTCTTAAACTTTCGAAGATTAATACTGGCGAAGCATAAGAAGAGCGGAACTCACCTGATCATATAAGTTCAATGCTTATGAAGACTTCCTCTGGAACACGCATCCTCATTATCCTACGCATAACCCTCTCCTCAGCATCAATATCCAATAGTCTCTTATGAATCCTCAATTCCCATCTATCCCAAGTCTTCGTCCCCTCTCCGCATGGGCTCTTCATAACAGGAACCCTCAGCCTCTTCGTCGGAAGCGGAACTGGACCATTCACCTTAACCCCGCTTTTCTCAGCTATCTCCTTAAGCTCCCTACATACACTCTCAAGCTTCACGTAATCCGTGCTCGTCAGTTTTATCCTAGCTTTTCTGACCATCTCTCATCCCGCATAGATCTCGCTGAAACTCCAGCAAATAAATTTAAAAACCTTTCTATTTCTAAGTTGTGATTCAGACGAGCCTCTTTCTTGTCGTTACCTTCTTAGTCTGCCAAGAATACCGCCTAATCTTCGTTGAAGCCCCGAAGCCGCATGCCGCGCATCTTTTCTTCCTAACATGATATGCTCTCCTGCCGCATCTCCTGCAACGTATATGAACGGTCTTTCCCATTCTCTTCCCAAATGACGGTGTCCCCTTTGTCATTCATAATCACCTCGGTGGCGGAGAGACCATTACAACATTGTCTCCTCGAACGATTATTAGGCCGAGCTCCTTCACGTTCTCACTGTCAGTTACATCCTCAGCCTTATCTAATACGAGGTTCAAGTGCTGATCATACCCTTTAAGCAGTCCCCTTATGCTCTTTCCGCCCCTAAGCTTTATCAGGACGATCTTGCCCAGACTCTCCTCAAGTATTTGAACCGCCATTTCGAACCCTTATCCAAGTCTCTTTTTGTTTATCAGAGACCCACAAGCTTATATGTCTTACGTTTCCCTTTAAAATTTATGCACAAGAGTATTAGGCGTCTCTCGATAAGAAAGAGAGATAGAAGACTCCTTTTAGATAGGATATCTGAGGCTCTAAACATAAATGCGGAGGAGAAGTTTGGATCAAAGCCCAAAATGGAGATTATAGAGATAGGGGAGGAGAAGATATACCTATTAAATGATAAACCCCTCTTAGCATCCCTCGGAGACATAATCTTTCCAACTCTGCTCTTTAAGGAATATATGGATTGCCTTCCAAAGGTGATAGTTGATATGGGCGCTGTCCCCCACATCTGTAATGGAGCAGATGTGATGGCGCCGGGGATAATCGATATCAATGGAGAGTTTAAGGAAAAGGCTTTAGTCGCGGTTATTGATGAACGGAATAGACGGCCAATAGCTATTGCACAGGCATTAGTCAACTCTGAAGATGCAAAAGTCGCTAGGAGGGGGAAGGTCTTCAAGAATTTACATTACGTAGGCGATGAGATCTGGAATATAATAAGGACGTTGCTCCGCTAAACTTTTAAGATGTAAGCTCCCTCTCATTTTTAGGGAGATAAGCAATTGTCAGAATCGAAGTTTGGAGATATTATTGGAAGGATACTTGGTAAAAGGGCTGAAGAGAAGGATATAGTCGAGTCTTCAAATGAAAGATTGATTGGAAACTTGAAGGCTGTAAAACCCGATTTTCCCCGGGAAAAGATATACGTTAAGGCTTGGGTACTAAAGTCCCTCGATGAGCTGGACGATATAAAAGATGAAGTTAGATCTGGAAATATAATCATTCTGAGGCTTGGGCCATTAGCTGAGAAGAACGCTGAAGACGTAAAGAAAGCCGTTAATGAACTCTACGAGTTTACTCAGCAGATAGATGGTGACATCGCCCGGCTTGGAAAGGAAAGAATAGTATTAACTCCTCCATTCGTAAGGATATGGAGGGGAGAGACTACTTAAGCCTAATAGTCTCAAGAATATCTGGTGCCACGGCGTTAACCTTATATTTCCTAGATAGGTATTCGGCAAGTCCTATGCTCTTAGATCTCTCGCCATGACATACGATTATGTTTTCAGGCTTAGAAAGCCTACGTAAGTAGCCGATCAATTGTCTCCTATCCGAGTGGCCGGAGAAGCCCTCAACAGTATGAACCTCCAAGCTACACTTTATAACTTTAATCTTCCCCTCGGAATTTATTATTGAGACTTCGGGAATTCCCTTCTGCACCCTCCTCCCCAATGTCCCCTCAATCTGGTAGCTTACGAAGATTATGGAATTCCGTTTATCACTGGCGAGATTCTGGAAATACTCGATTATCGGCCCTCCCTCAAGCATCCCGGAAGTGGCGATTATTATGCTCGGAGGCCCCTCAATTATCTCGTCCCTCGCACTAGGATGCTCAACAACCGTGAAGTATTCAGACTCAAATGGATTTAGTCCCTGATTTATTATTGCATTTCTAACCTCCCTAGATAGGTATTCTGGATACGCGGTGTGTATGGCAGTAGCCTCCGAGATCATTCCCTCAATGAAGATCGGAGCCTCCATGAGATCGCCCTGTCTCATGTGCTCATTAAGGACAAGCATGATCTCCTGTGCCCTTCCAACCGCTGGAACAGGAATCAGAACCTTACCGCCCCGACTTAAGGTCTTATTAATTATCGAGACAAGATTCTTCTCCGCCTCCATCCTAGAGGGCATGATATCCTCCGGAGCACTATATGTGCTCTCAGTTATCACGGTTTCGACTCTTGGGAAGTTAGTTGATGCAGACTCAAGCAGCATTGTCTTTCCATACTTAAAGTCTCCAGTATAAACTATGTTGTGGAATCCCTCTCCGATATGAAGATGTATTATCGATGAACCT
>QMXE01000113.1 GCA_003661975.1 Candidatus Bathyarchaeota archaeon | reverse complement strand
TAATCGTGAAAACTTGACGGCATCGGCTGAAGCTGGCGCGACGCTGGGAGATCTCATAAGGGCCGCCGAAGAGGCTGACCTGTTCTTTCCGCTTCATCCGGGAGATGAAGGAGCGCAGATCGGGGGGTTAATATCAACCAATGCTGGGGGAGTAAGAGCAGTCAAATATGGAGTTATGAGGAATTATGTCAGGGGGATCGAGGCTGTTCTCCCAACAGGTGAAGTACTGAATCTCGGAGGGCCCCTGATAAAGAATAACACCGGATACGACCTGATGCATCTGATAATAGGAAGCGAAGGGACTCTCTGCGTTATAACGAAGGCGACGATCAGGCTTTATCCAAAAAGCAGATTCTCAGCGACGCTGATCCTCCCCTATGAGAGCCGAGCTGATGCAATAGGAACAGTCCCTAAAATCTTACATTCAGGGATAATTCCATTGGCGATCGAGTATGTCGAGATAGGCGAGCTAAATAGGGCCGCTGAGCATGTAGGCGAAGCTTGGCCCCTCCAGAATGGCAGGGCCCAGCTAATAATAATCCTCTCGGGATCAAGCGAGGATGAAGTATACTCAGCATGTGAAGCCATCTCAAGCATAGCTGAGGAGAGCAATGCAGGAGAGGCCTTAATCGCCGAGACCAGGGAAGAGCAGGACAGAATCCTCAAGATAAGAAGTAACATTTACACCGCGCTGAAGCCGAATATGATCGATATACTGGACATTGCAGTTCCAATAAATAGGCTCTGCGACCTAATGGATAGGATAGATAGCATATCAGAGAAGTATGGGGTTTACCTGCCAGTCTATGGACATGCAGGAGACGGAAACCTGCATATACATATAATGAAGGAGGACGGTGAGGCTCCCGCAAATATCAGAGAGATCAAGAATGAGATTTATAGTGCAAGCATAAGCCTTGGAGGGGTGATAACCGGCGAGCATGGAATAGGAAAGCTGAGAATAGGAGAATTCGAAAGGTTCATTCCAGAGAAAGAGAGGGAGCTGATGATGAAGATAAAGAGGATCTTCGATCCAAATGGAATACTAAATCCAGGGAAGATCTTCCCATTATGAAATATACGGGTTGCTCCTCCTCTCCCATCCGATGCTCGTTACATCTCCATGACCGGGATAAACGATCGTCTCATCAGGCAGCTCCATAAGCCTCCTCAACGAATCCATCATATCCCTAAATGAGGATCCGGGAAGATCAGTTCTGCCAATGGATCCAGCGAACAGCGTGTCACCGGTAAATACGATCTTCTCCTCCATCGAGAAGAGTGATATGCTACCCCTCGTATGACCGGGAGTATGAATAACCTTAAACTCTAATTCTCCAAGACTGATTGAGTCTTCATCCCTCAAGAGACGATCAGCCTTGGGCGATGTGATTGTTAAGCCGAGCATAAAGGATAGATTCTCATGTGGATCAGTAAGCATAAAGGCGTCCTCCTCATGTATGAGGATCCATGCATCCGTAAGTCTCTTTAGTATGCCGTTTCCACTTATGTGATCGGCATGTCCATGCGTGTTAAGTATGAATTTAACCTTGAATCCCCTGTGGATAACATTATCTATGATATGTCTCTCCTCCCCAGCTGAGAGGCCCGGATCGATTATGAGGGCCTCACGGCTCTCCTCGCATAATACAGCGTAGCAGTTTGTCGCTAAGGGACCAACCCGCCACGATAGGATCCTCATGGCCTCTTCACGTCTCATTAGAGACGTGAAAAACTAAATAGTTTCTCATCTTCCGTCAAGTTTCTAATCGACACTCGTATCTGTGAGTTCTTAATTGAATATTGCCGCATAGGCGAGGCCAATTAGTAAACTTTAAAAGAGAGCTTTGTGGAAATCATGCGTGTTATGCTGAGGGAAGAAGATAATGGAGTTCTGCCCTAACTGCGGCACACGTCTAGTTCAGAAGAGGAAGAAGAAAGGCGTGGTCCTCGTATGCCCGAAATGTAACTATGAGAAGAAGGCAAGCTCCATTCTGCCAGTGGCTAAGAGCGTAAGAAGTGAGACTGAGGATCAAATAGTCATAATAGATAAGGAGGCGCAGAATCTTCAGACCCTTCCGACAGTAAAGATTGAATGCCCAAAATGTGGGAATAATCAGGCTTATGTATGGCAGGTTCAAACGAGGGGGGCAGATGAATCCTCAACTCAATTCTTCCGCTGCACAAAATGCGGATACACATTCAGGGAATACAGCTAAACTCCATTAAGCATCCCCCTTTCTTTTGGATTTCCACAAGTGCATGACGAACAAAATCATTAAAAGCGACTAGATTCGTATAAATATCAGATGTGAAATAAGTAGAATCTGCTGGTGGGCAATCAATTGTTTAAACTTAGCATATTGGATGTGAAGCTCCTAAGAGACGTATTCACTGCCATCTCAACGCTGATAGATGAGGGCACCTTCAATATAAGCCCTGAAGGAATAAAGCTGAGATCAATGGATCCATCGAGAGTTGCGATGGTTGACTTCTCAATGCAGAAGTCAGCATTCGACGAGTATGTCGCGGATCAGGATGCGAAGGTATGCGTCAACCTCAGTGAGCTCCTTAAGCTACTAAAGAGGGCTAAGAGAGATGAGACCCTAGAGATCCGCCTAGACGAGTCTGCTAGTCAGCTGATAGTAGTGATCCGAGGAAAATATACGAGAACCTTTAGGATGCCGACCTTAGAGGTCTCTGAGGAGGAGGTTCCAACTCCAAACGTCACTTTTAACGCTAAAGTAACGCTTACAACTGATGGGCTTAAACAATCCCTAGAGGACGTTGCATTAGTCAGTGATCATGTTAGAATAGAGACTGATGGAGAGAAGTTCCTGATGAGCGCTAAGGGGGACATAATGGGCGCGGATATTGAGCTTCAGAAGGGAAGCGATGCCCTCCTATCATTGGAGGTTAAAGAGCCCTCTAAGGCTACGTATCCGCTCAGCTACCTATCCGACATCGTTAAGGCAGCCTCAGCCACATCTGAGGTTGTAGATTTAGAATTCTCAACGGACATGCCTATCAGGCTTGACTTCAAACAACCCTATGACGGAACCCTAATCTACTATCTGGCGCCGAGAATAGAGGTTGAATAGGCCGGCTAACCCCCATTAAAGGAAGGAAAATTGACTCTAACGAAGGCTGATATCGCCAAATATCCATTCGTCGCTGATGCTGCCGAGGAGATCAGAAGGGAAGACCTGGATATACAAAGCCTCGATAATCCAGAGTTAAAGGAGATTGTTGATAGGGCCGTAGAGCGAATAGAGGAGGCCCTAAAGAATAATCCTCC
This sequence comes from Candidatus Bathyarchaeota archaeon, assembly GCA_003661975.1. Lineage (GTDB taxonomy): Archaea > Thermoproteota > Bathyarchaeia > Bathyarchaeales > DTEX01 > B63. The sequence goes on along the minus strand of QMXE01000113.1, from coordinate 1,555 downwards.
CAAAGTATCATATCGTGAACGTGAAGAAGATATTGAGATACCCTCCTTTCCGGTAGCCATAATACTCGCGGCGGCCTCAGAGAATAATTATCTAAAGAGACGTTACGCCCTAGCCGAGGCTATGAGGGCATATGAACTCTTGAGGGAGGAGAAGAGGGAGAAGTTTCTGGATGTTGCGAGGGCATTCAATTGGAGGATAAGATGCCTAACGGATGAGGTTGGAGGTAGGAGATTCGACTTCGCCATCTCATTCATCGATTACCTTAGGAATGCAAGATCATTTCATGAGAGCGGCTTTAAACTCGTGAATAGGCCGCTTTGGAGGGGCGAGGTATTCCTAACGAAGAGGGAGGCGGCGAGGCTTCTGAGAGAGGAGATAAGGAGTAGGATCGAGAGTAGACTTGAGGCGAACGTGAGATCAAGGCTTCCGGATAGCCTGCTGGATCGCGTGGAGGCTCTTAAGAGAAGATATGCCAGCAGCGTGGAGGAGAAGTTTATTGAGGAGCTTCCAGGAGGCATGAATGAGAATGCCCTTCCCCCATGCATAAGGGAACTACTCTCAGCCGCCAAGGATGGAAGGCACATCTCACATTTAGGCCGCTTTACGCTTACATCCTTTCTGCTGAATATCGGTGTTAAGCCATCCGAGATAGTTGATATATTCCGCTCATCCTCGGACTTTAATGAGAGGATGACGCGCTATCAGGTTGAGCACATAGCAGGCAGAAGAGGATCGGGAACGAAGTATATTCCCCCCTCATGTGAGACTCTTAAGACTCATGGGTTATGCCCGGGATCAAGTGATATGTGTAGAGGCGTGAATCATCCATTGACAGCCTACCGTAGGAGGGCAAGAACCTTTAAGAAGCCGCCTTAAAGATTATCTTGTGATGGATAGAATAGCATTTATCCGCGATAGATTCGCAGAGTTTTATGAGGAGAACGCCTCGAAGATCGAGGCTCCATCATCCATCTCGAAGAGGGAGTTCGGCTTCTTCACATTTCAGGAGAACATCGTTATAAGGCATAAGGGATTCGTATCCGTCGAGGATCTCAGGGAATTCATAAGACGGATCGTTCCATCCCACGTTTATTATTCAGCGGCCTACTATGAGATGCCTGAGGAACCCATGGAGAATAAGGGATGGCTTGGAGCCGACTTATACTTCGATATAGACGCTGATCACATACCCACGAGATGCGGAAAGATCCATGACACTTGGAGATGTAGGAGCTGCGGCTTTGAGGGTAGAGGGATGGTTCCAGATGAATGTCCAGCGTGCGGCGGCAAGAGTTTTGAAGAGCAGAAATGGCCATGCGAGATCTGCCTTGAATCAGCAAAGTATGAGGCTCTTAAGCTTCTAGACTTCCTACTTGAGGACTTCGGATTCTCACCTGAGGAGATAGAAGTCTCATTTAGCGGTCATAGAGGCTATCACATTCAAGTTGAGAGCGAAGCCATAAGAGAACTTGATTCCGTGGCGCGAAAGGAGATCGTCGATTACATAACTGGAGTTGGATTAGAGCCGACATATCACGGCCTAGATGGAAGCCC
>QMXE01000112.1 GCA_003661975.1 Candidatus Bathyarchaeota archaeon | reverse complement strand
TGAAGATATAATAAACTTCTTCTATTTGTTCTATCAGGCGGTCAGGGATGTCATTCAATACATATTCGAGTCAACGATCATGAAGGTAGATCCATCCTTGGCTGCAAAATACGCTGATGCAACGACGATCCTGATAACGATAACGGCTATACTCATAATCTTCGAAGTCTTCACCGCGGCAAAGAAGATCCTTAGGGTCATAGTGATTTTGGGATGGGTGCTACTTATCCTCAGCATAATAATCGGAGTTATAATGCACTAAAAGGGTTCAAATCCCAGCGACCAGAAAGGTTTTTCAAATTTAATATTTAAGAGTAGTCTCTGTATGCATCGTTGATACTTATATCTGCGGCTCTGATATAAGAATTGAAGGTGAAGATTCAATTGCAGAGTGCAAGGAAGGGCCAGTCAACTACGAATCTTAAGGATATAGTCCAGAAGAAGCTCGAGATGCTGGGGGAGAAGTTCTGCGCTGATATAGATCGCGGATCCTTCCCAGCTATACGCATGAAAAGCCGCTCTACAAGTAATATCTTCTATAGTCAGGAGTTGAGGCAGTATGTCCTCGGAGACGCAACGATCACGAGGAGCTCAAGGAATATAGCGCATCTCCGCCCATTAACCCAGATGATCTGGACGGCATACTTCGTTCATGAATTGATCAAGCAGAAGAAGACAAGCACGCTTAGGGACGTATATTACTCGGCTCAGGCATACGACATATTCTTCAAGGATCAGGCGGAATCGGATAATATAATAACGGATCTGGAGACGGCGATAGGTCATCCACGCGAATCATTCAATGTCTTCCCAGAGGAGCGATCAGCCGTCTTCGGCGACCTAACGATCGAATATACAGTGCCGGGATATGAGGGTCGAAGATTAAATCTTTCATCCCATCCGGACGGCGTTATGATCGGGCCTGCATTGACAGATGCAAAGTTCATTGAGACATCTGCTGATAAGGTGATCGTAATAGAGAAGGGCGCCATGTTCACTCGTTTCGTTGAGGAGAAGGTCTATGAGAACTTCAATGCCATCCTAATCTACACGGCTGGTCAAGCCCCGAGATCAACGAGATACTTCATTCGAAGATTAAATAGGGAGCTCGGGCTTCCAATTTACATATTCACCGATGCTGATCCATGGGGCATGCACATCGCGATGGTTATAATCTCAGGCTCGGCTAATGCCGCGCATCTCACTGAGCTGACAACCCCAGATGCGAAGTGGGCTGGAGTTTGGGCTTCAGACATAATCGACTATAACCTTCCAAGCGACAGATTGAATGATAGGGACATAAAGAGATTGAAGGAGTTGAAGGCCGACCCGAGATATGGAGATTCCCACTGGCAAAGGCAAATAGACATATTCATGAAGATAAAGAAGAAGTGTGAGCTTGAGGCCTTCTCACGCTACGGCTTAACGCATATAGTCGAGAAGTATCTGCCGGAGAGATTGAAGGAGCTCGAAGCCTAAAAAGACTTATAGGAGAATCTTAGATCAGTTAGGTTGGCGTTTAGGATGAGCAGAGAATACAGGTTCATCCTCATATACGCTGAGAGGTTCATAGGATTATTGCTGATGCTCATTGGCATAGCATTAACCTACAATACATATACGAATTGGGCTGCTGCCGGCTGGGGAGCGGAATATTTCATGGCGATAGGCGTGGCCCTAACACTGCTCGGCATATTGATGCTTATCGTAAAACTAAAATGACCATTTAGGCTGGTGGAATGGATCGATTTTATCGGCGGTCTTTCGCCTTAATCTCCTTAAGCCAATTTCTGAAGTCCCTCTCGATCTCCTCGGTCCATTTTGAGTCTATCTGCCCCGGAGTGTAACGTCCCTCCCTCAACCTCTGCTTTCCAAATCTGTCGCGCAGGCGGATCTCCTCTGATTTCTCAACGACTTCCTCGACGAGATGGGGTGGAATGAAGATCACTCCGGTCGGCGTTCCTAGGACGACGTCTCCGGGGAGAACGGTGGCTTCTCCTATCCTAACGGGAATATTTATTCCCACCAAGGTTGTATCTGTAATGGCTGTTGGATGAACCCCACGGCAGAAAATGACGATATCGAGTTTCATTATCCCTTGGAAGTCTCGTATTCCTCCGTCTATTACCGCGCCTGTCCCCGTCCTCCTCTGCAATGCTGTTGCCAGATTATCCCCCACGAAGGTTCCATCCTTAACTTTGCCGAAGACATCGACTACCATCACGTCGCCTGGCTGAAGCATATCGATGACCCATGAGTTCTGCCCTCCGATTCTTCCCTCAGCCTTCCCTATCTCCTCAACGAGTTCATTCAAGTCTGGACGCATTGGAACCATCATTGCCGTTAAGGCCCTTCCAACGAGTATTCTCCCCGGATGAGTGCAGAACCAGTTTCCCTCAAACTGGTTCTTGTAGCCGTGGCTATTGAGGACTCCCCATGCCTGCTCCGTCGTGACCTCCCTCATCCTCTCAAGGAGATCCTCTGGAACCTTCGGTCTTCCATCTGGATAGCGGTCAAATGGATTCTTTCTAGTTAATTCCTTAACTACTTCAGGTGGATTGGCAATATACATCTACTTCATCCCTTCAAAATCAAAGAGATATAATAGCAGATAACATAAAGTTTTCTTTCCACTTTATCTTTGCGGAGGAGACATCGAAGCATTTCTGATCCGCCGCTATGTTATCTGTCAGTTTGGCGATTAGATCTCACGGACTTCACATCTTATCCTCTTTAGGATCTCATCTACTTCTGATGGTTTAACCTTCAATGTATAGAGCATCCGTCTCGTTCGGAGCTTCAACTTCACAATATCCTTCTTTTTAAGTCTCTTTACGAGGCAGTATCTGGCTCTCTCCGAGATCTTCACGAACTCATCTACATTCATGATCTCAGTTGGCAATAATCTCACCTCACATTCTTTCGATCCCGCAACATAATTAAATCCTATTCTTCCTTAAACTTCAGTCTCGCCGCCTTCATCTCTTCCTCCCTATAGAATACGAGCCTATTCATTAGCTGCTTGAAATCAACTTGGTGAGCATCAAATTCCGGTCCGTCAACGCATGCGAATTTGATCTCCCCTCCAACCTTAACTCTGCATGCCCCGCACATGCCAGTTCCATCCACCATTATCGGATTTAAACTCACAATAGTCTTTATCTTGTATGGGCGTGTTACATCTGCTACTGCCTTCATCATCGGAACGGGTCCAACGGCCATTACGAGATCGAATCTCCTGCCCTTTTCAAGTAATTCTCTGAGAACATCGGATGTGAAGCCTTTAATCCCCTTTGATCCATCATCCGTTGATATGTATATTTCATCGCTTATTTCCCTAAGAGTGTCCTCCAATAATAGTAGGCTCTTCGTTCGCGCTCCAATAATCGTGACTATGTAGTTTCCATGAGGCTTTAGGGCTCTGATCCACGGATATATAAGAGCCGTTCCAACTCCCCCGCCGATGACCGCTACAGTTCCATAATTCTTCACTTCGGTTGGATTGCCTAAGGGACCGACAATATCCATTATGTAATCTCCAGGCTTTAGGCTGCCAAGCTTCTTCGTTGAAACTCCAACCTCCTGAAATATTAGGGTGATTAATCCTTCATTCGGCTTCCAATCGACTATTGTGAGTGGAAATCGCTCTCCCCTCTCGTCAACTCTGAGTATCACGAATTGTCCGGCTTGAGCCTTTCTCGCTATGAGCGGGGCGTTAATAACTATGCGTTTTATGTTAGGCGCCAGTTCCTCGATATCCACAACCTTAAACTTCTTCGGCATAAGATCACCAGTCTATTCCTTTGCATTAAATTGAGGTTGAAACTTTAAATTTTATTCTTTTCACTCTGATTTTTTATTATAAGGTAACCCATCGGCTCTATCCTTCCCTCAGCGGATACATATTCCTTCCTGCCGAAGTTCACGATGACCTTGACGCCTGAACTGAATTCTGACTCCTGAACCAGATAGTCCTCCGTAAGAAATCTGTGATTAACCATCTCATCAAAGCAGATCTCGCGGTGAAGTCTGGAGGCAACCTTAAAGATCTGCTTCAATTCGCTCCTAAACTTCCTATAGGTTTCAGAGTTGAAGTTCCAGCTCGTGGGGTTTCCATATAGGAGATCAGCAAGAAACTTTGTCTTTATAGGCCCCCTATTCAGAGGCCAGCCTTGATGCCAATATGCAACTATCGAGTCATGATATACGAGGTTGAATAGTGGCACGGGTATTCCCGGAAATCTTAGGTTATCAAAGTTCATTATGCCCTCACCATAGTGGAGCTGCTTAGCCGCCCAATAAACTCCACACTCAGATCCCGTGATAAGCCCGAGAGTATTGAGGTATTCGAGAAGCCTAATCTTATACTCTTTATCTTCGCTTCTTGTCGTTGGATGATCAGCATCGTAGCATTCATACAGTTTAGCCGCGGTCGTCGTATCAACAAAGTAGCATGTAGGCTCCAAATCCTCCATTATCCGCGGGAGGTTCCTCTGCGCATATTTCAAGCCGCATCTCGAACAGATTATGAATGCCTGTCCTCCCTCCCAAACCCCTCCCAGCTCGAGTATATGCCCGATCCCCCTTACCTCTCTGCTCTTAACTATAGATTCTCCAACGCCTATCGAGGGCGACTCGAAGTATATGTCCTGATAATTATCGTGGAGGCCGAAGAGAAAACCATATTCTTCAGCTAGATCCCTAGCTGCTCTGAGATCCCGGAATTCCCCGGCCCATCTTCCAGGAGGCCATATGTCCGGGTGGACGTTATCGTAGCCTATTGGACCCCAGCCTGCGAGGAGTATTATTGCCCTGTCTATTCCAAGATTATCATGCATGTCTCTTATGAAACCCTGAACTTGCCTGTA
>QMXE01000111.1 GCA_003661975.1 Candidatus Bathyarchaeota archaeon | reverse complement strand
TGTTGCAGAAGCTGTTGCGCTCATGAATTTTTCTATCGAACGCCAGCCTTCGTCCAAGCTATCAAGGAATTCTTCGGGAGTAGTTTTATTTAAATCCTGCGCTGATTTTTTGATTTCCTCTAATGCATCGGCTATCTCGTTAGATGTGGGAATGGCGCTATCTACGGCTTCCTTATATAATCGCCAGCCGTCAGTCGTCTCCGTTAATGTATATCCATTTGTTTCAAGATATTCAATAATATCCTCTAGTTCATCTTCAGCGCCATCCATAGATTTTGATGCCTCCTCTATCTTTGCACTCCATTCAGCGAGCAGTTTTGGATTGATATTATTTTTTAAATCAGCATACAGTGGCCCGTATTTACTCAGTATAGCAACTCCTATTGCTGTTTTTTTATTTATACTATCTAAGAACTTATCATAATCTTCACACAGTTCTATATATCGTGCGAGATACGCAGCGTTTCTTCCTGTAACTCTTCCTTCAGCGAGAGCTGAATCAGCGGCTGCCCTGATTGCGTTTATTAAAGCTTTTTGTGTATCTGCTCTTTCCGCTTCGGATTTATTAATGAATCGCAGTATTCTGCCATATTTTATTGCAGCTTCTCTATATTTTTCTTCCTCCTCGTTTAGTTCTATTTGCGCTCGCAGTTTGTTCCATACAGCTTCTAGAGTATCCCGTCCGTATTTCTTTTCGAGTCGAGCTTGAAGCTCCCGTGCTTTTTTAATATCCTCATTTAATTTACGATTCTTATCTTCAAGATCATTAATGTCCTTCGTGCGAGCTCCTACCTCTTCAAGAATGTCTAGGACTTTCCCAGCTACTCCAAAGACTACATCCCCGCCGCTTTCTACTGATATGATATATTCTTGCCACACACTTCCTAATTCTTCTGTTGCCTTCGCAAATCCTTCGGGAGCGGTAGAAATCTCCCTCCAAGTATACCAAAGGAGAGTTAATTGTTTCTGGTAATCTTCCAATAAAGGATAAGTCTGAGAAAAGACTTCCCGCCACTCTTCAAAACCCCTTGTTGTTATTTTCACGTGAGTGTCTATTCCTGCCAAGTCCTCGAGCAAAGAGGCTAGTCCTTCCGAAACAGTTGTTACAACAGGTGCTAGTCCAGCTCCAATAGCTCGTTGCAATCTATTTATACTGTTCTCTGCTTTGGCAATTGATGTAGAAGCTGCATCCATCCAGACAGAGAAATCCTCAGTTAATCGTGTTCCGTATGTTAATTCTCTTTCTGCTTCCTCCATTCGCTTAGTTAATTCATCATAGTGCTCAACGAGAGTGAGAACAGCAAACGAAGCAACACTTCCAAAAATAGAATAAACAATACGAGAACGCTCAACCTCATCTGAAATGTTATAAAGATATTCAAGGAACAAGCGAAGAGCCTCGGCAGGTCTATCTTCTATAATTTTAGCAAAATTCTGAAATCCAGCGCCTCCTTCCATTACTTTAGCAATTTTATTCGACTTCTCCAAGAACTCTCTGAAGAAGGCTCTCAGTCGTGTTCCCGCTCTCTCAGCACCCATTCCAGCATCTATTAGAGTCGTTGCCATTGCAGCTGCCATATCAGCTGTTATTCCGAGATTAGTTGCAGCTGCACCCACTCGTGTCATCGCATTCACAATATCCTTTGCATCAGCGACGGAGACAACCGCAAGGTGATGCATCATAGAAGCTAATTTTTCAGAATTCTCAATTGGAAGACTGAAGGCTCGTGAAATCTTAAGGAGAGCATCACTCGCCTGGTCAGCGCTCCAACCCGTTACTTTAGTGAATTTAGCAATTGCAAGTGTGAAAGCCTTAATTTGTTCTGTTCCAGTAATCCCAGCCTTCGCTGCTAGAGTTGCGATTTCAGCGAGCTGGGTTGCAGAAATAGGAAGGATTTTTTCAAGAGAGATAAACGCTTCAGATAATCTATTTACAGAGGAAAGAGACATCTCGCCGGCTACACGCAAATCAATAAGTCTGTCTTCATACTCAGTGAAGGAAGAAACACATTCTCCAACAATTCTACTGAAAGTATTAAATGCGGCTGTAGCAAGAAAAATGGGACCGAGAAGTTTTAATGAACTGATTGAGACACGGTCAATAAAACGAGATAATCTCCGCATACCGCCTTGAAGATGGAAAATTGCACCATAAAAAGCTCGCTGTCTCGGAGTTAGTTCTCGTAGTATCATTCCTTGCTCCTTGTAAGCGTTCTTTGCATCTATTATTCTTTGAGCTAATGCCTTCGTTCTTGAATCCCAAGTCCGTGTTAAAGCTATATTTCTCTCAAGCTCATCGATAGCTCGTTTTTCTGCTGCAGTGAGAGCTTCGTAGCCCTCTGTCTTTAATCGTTTCAATAGGAACGCTGCATCCTCAGCAGTCCGAAGCTGAAAGTGTAAAGCTCTGTCCATTGTATCTGTTCTTCTAATTACTCGTAGGAGAGCTCGTTCATGCCTATCCAATACGCCTGTATATTCAAGTGTTGTCTCGTAATTCTTCTTTATAGCCTGTAGAGCTTTCTTCTGCTCCTCTGTAAAAGCTCCCCATCCTTCTTGTGTTATTCTATTTATAGTTTCCTGTGTAATTGCGAAATTAGCATTCTGCTCCCTCAATGCTCTATTTACTAAATGAAGACCTCGTGCATGTCTGTCAAGAACACCCGTAGCAGCTCGGACAGAATCCTCTAGCTCGAGAGCCATGCGGGAATTGCCAGTGAAAATATCATAAAGCTGGGAGCCAAGTGCTAAATTTCCTCTTGCAGATAGTCCGAGCCTATCAAGACTGGCAGCTGATTCTGCAAAAGCACGAGTCTGAGCAAGAGCCTCATCGGAGATCTGAGCTTGAGCTTGAGCAAGAGCTTTTGATGTCTCGGCTGTTATAGGAAATGTGATACCCATTTGTGCGAGCCTGAAATTAATTTTATCAAGACTGCCTACGAGTTTATAAGTGCTTGCATCTAAATTAGCTATCGGTTCATTGAACTTCTTTGCGATAGCTGCGTTCCTCGTCATAGTCATCATCTCCTCAGCAGCAGCTCTGTCAAGAGAGCTCAATCCCTTCGCAACGGCTTCAATCTGCTCCTTTGTTGGTTGCCAAGCTCGTTCAGACAAAGGAATGAGTGATTCCCATTTCTTCCCTAATGATATTGCGCTTTCACTTAAGCCCTTTAGACGAACACCTGTTCTCTGATAAATATTCCATAAAGCTCGCTGAAGCTCTAGTTCTTCTTTTGTTAGGAGTTCTCCTCGCTGTAATGCTCTTGCAAAATTTTCATAAGCATTTGCACTCTCTTTGTAAGCGTTACTTTCTTGTTTAAGAATATTTACATAGTTCTGCTCTGTAAGACCTAATTCACGGATGTATTTCATACCTTTTTCATGTCGCTGGATGTCTTCCCAGCTTAATTGTGATAGATTTTCTAATTCTTGTCCAACTGTCCTTGCTGCACCTGCTGCATCCAGATAGTATTCGGTTAATGGGCGAACAGCCTGTTGCCAGAGAGCGGAGGATGCTCGGGTAGCCGCATCGGTTTGTTGTGCAAGCCGAAACAATTGGTGAGTAGCTCGCAGGGAACTTTGCTGAAGCTCTTTAGGGATGGATAATTTTTGAAGAGCAATAGTCGCTAGCTGCCCTCTTTTAATAAGATTGCCTATTATACGCTCCGCTCGCTTTGCTGCTTCAGCCTGCAAACGGAATATAATATCTACATAAACATTATTACCCCCTACCGCTGCCATCCGTGTCTCCGAATACTATTTTCTTCGCTTGTTCAAGAGTTATATTATATTTTCTCTTAAATTCTAAATCTCGCTTCCTTAAACTATCTGTTTGGTCTTCTATATTTGGGATTTCAGTCTCCTGCTCAATATCGGAAACCAATACAACCAAATCAATAGCAAATCGTGTGATTGCATCCTCCTCAAAATAAGGGTCAAGAAATTCAGATGGACGAATAGAAAGAGCCTTGCTCATGCGAGCAACTATTCGGAAAAATCCTTATTTTCCTCCTTTATCTTTTCTACAGATTTCACTGTGGTATCAAATCTCTCTAATGAAAAACTCTCAAAGAGCTTATTCTGAAGGAAGACATAATCGTCAGGTCGTATATCTTCAATTTCCCAATCCTTGCCTATCTGCGGCCAAACGATAAATTTTTTCATGAGATATTCAATAAGCTGCGGGTCATTAGGCTTGTATTCTTTCTGCTTGCTTGCAGCCACTAATAAATCCCAAGGCGATAAATCACGAACTTTGATTTTCAATCCCGAAGGAAGCTCTAATTCCTTTGGGGATTTCCACTTTTTATATTCTTCAAGATTCATATTGCATCACCAATTAAAATTAACATTTATCCATATTTATTTAATCTAGCTCACATGCTGAGATACATTCGCTATCTCCAATTCAGCTGTCTCAACAACCACATCATCAGGCGTTACTTCCAACGCATAATTATAGAACTTAACATCACTCAAATAGAATGTCTGATTCGGCTGAGGGCTGATAGTCATAGAAACATTGCCAGGATGATCTCCAGAAGCTCCGCATAGACGAGCGAGGGTCATGGAAGTCCCGCCAACTTCCATTTGATCAGGCGTGAAATAGCGCTCATATCTGCCAGTAAATTCGGTTGTTCCAGTAACAATTGCAACTGGAATTTCCTGTCCAATTGCATACACTTTGTCTCTGTCTGTTGAGCTCTCAAAAGAAACTCTGCGAGCGACTGGATCTTCCTGATCATTCACCCAGACTTTGCCCTTAGTTCCCTTACCTACATTATAGGTTGCCATTTCTCATACGGATATTTTATTTTGTCAGTAGTGTCTTTATACGCTGTCTTTAGAGAATAATAATTTAAAGGGTTTAGAAGCTGTCAATAGATTACTTTCAAGAAGCTCCATAGCC
>QMXE01000110.1 GCA_003661975.1 Candidatus Bathyarchaeota archaeon | reverse complement strand
ATATTCTGCCATTATCCAATAAATCTCGGCCCATACTCGCATAGATTGGACAATGAGGCAGAAGTAATAGAGATCTTCGAGAGATCCGGGAAGGTAATAGCCGTCTTCGCCGGCCATCACCCGCGTAGCAGATACAGAGAAGACAATGGAATACACTATTTTACGCTGCAGGGCATGGGACAAAATTGTAGAAGATTTGGGTCATACGCAAAGGTTACAGTAACAAAGGACAAAATCATAGTAGATGGAGAAGTAGAACAGGCCAGCTATGTAGTTCACTATAACAAATAATATGATGTACTCTGTAACTAATCGGAGGAGTAAAGCCCCTAAAAACGATCTTCCCTTGGCGATCTTAAACATTTTTCCGCTGTTCCTATTAGTTTTCTCCTACAGCCTACTTTGCATATGATCATTCGAGGCAGAGGCAGGATAGGACTAGTTTCATTCTACATTGGATGTTAGAGATTTTGATTCCAGATTACATGAAGAAAGTTCGACTATCAAAATTGAATAGATGTATTTCTTCTTTTGACGCTACATTTTGGAATAGAGCCTTTTCTCTTTCTACAATTCAATAGTTAGTCCATCGAAAGCTACCTGTACATTCATAGGAAGCAGCCTGCTTTCCAGTTGCTCATGAAGGAGCCCGCCGATGCCATGTGCAAAATGTGTCGCCACGAAGATTGTATCCTTGTTTGCAATCCCCCTTGATATCATGTGTTCTTTTGTCTTTAACACGCCTTCAATTCCCATATGCCCCCTCATTTCATCTGGGGATACTCCCCCATTCGTGCAGTCGAGTATGACCAAATCTAGCGTGTAATCCTCTAATGTCTTCCATGTCTCTTTTAGAAACCAGCCGGAATCATATCCATGGAGTATAGTCTTCCCGTCTACTTCAAATAGATAGAGTAAACTTACTTCTAGGCGTGAGTGATCTGATGGGAGCGGCATAACAGATGCTCTGCCAGATTTAATTAATTGAAAAGGTCGGGCATGGTGAAGGATAAAATTTGGATGCGACGTAATATCCATTCCATGAAACTTTAGGACATCCCTAATATGGCTGAGAACCCTCTGGTTTCCATAGATATGAAGCGGCTTAATTTCCTGTAAAATAAAGGGTCTTTTCCTATAGTTAAGCATGCTAGGGCATAGGTGATCGCTGTGGGAATGCGTAATAAACAAGTATTCTATGTCTGCAAGGTGAAGATTATAGCGTAAAACATGCAAAAAAGTGTCTGGAGGCAAATCTATCTTATACTTCTCATCGATGTGAATAGAAGTTCTCGTCCTAATATTCTTTCCACCTAAAGCTCTAGCTTTAGCACATAAATCACATTCACAGAAAAGCCCAGGCATCCCTTCTGACGCGCCCGTCCCCAAAAACAAGATCTTCATATTTTTCGCCTAATTTTTGACTAATCAATCAGCACTAAATATTTAAACTTTTGGCAGCACATCTCCTAGCATGTTAGGCGATATTACGAAGAAAAACCAGAGCATAAGGCTAGACGGTTCCTAGATGAAACTGGAATGGCGAATCTGAGCCGGAAGAATAAAAATGACACTACACATGCATTTACGACAAACATAAAAAATCAAATAGACCAGAAAAGAAATGTAGAATATATGAGGCACGTCGAAGTCAATAGATGAGACGAAGAGAACCGGAGCAACCGAGCCTAAAGGAAAAAAAGAGAGATAAGAATGGCATGTATTGTATTGAGGGTGTCTAGAATTGAACGGTGAGTTTTGAGCCGCTTTCTATCGAGAAGGGCTTGACAAATATTATTTCGTTATTGCATCTCTCAAAATCGACTCTCTCCCCTCCAACAAGCACTTCTTTAATCTCCCTGCCCTCCAAGAAGGGCAGGCTTAAAATCTTAATCTTTAATCTTCCATATTGAACATGGATTGTAATGGAGCTCCGATTTATCTCGAAGTTTCCCCAGCCCGTTCCTAGACACCAGAAGCATCTGAAACGATTATTGATCAATCTCGGAGGATCTATCTCTATTCTGAGGTTAACCATGTCGAATTTTAATCCGCTGAGTGCTAGGAGAAGGGCGTAAGAGGACATTGAGCGGGCATAGTTGCTTCCACATTCAAATTCATTCCATGGATTCCTTTTCTCTCCGTCGAATCTGCCACGGACGGCCTTGACGATCTCTAACCCCTCTTCTATGAGGCCCTCCTGTATCATCAAGCTTGCAACGGCATATTCACAGCCTGGCCATGTCTCCTCAGCGTATGGAATGGGGATGACTGGTTTATATTTGCCTTTAGGCCATTCGCATATGACAACTCCCCTCTCATCATTTAGGCTGAAGACACGGCATGGATTCTCGAATTCCCTCATGCTCTTAAAGTTGTATTTGTATATTGATTTTAGCGCCTTCTTAATGTGTTTTTTATTGAAGATCTCGCCTAAACCGCAGATGTTAGCGTGCCATTGCGCCAGAACCTGATCGACTCCGCAGCCTTCTCCTATTTGATACTTTATCTCTCCATGCTCATCATCCCAGTAAGCGTCTATGACATTAGGGTCTTCATGCTGGAACATTTCTAGAATCGATCTATTCCGTAAATTGATGAGTTGATGATAATATTCGCCGTTGAAGAGGTTCTTGTCAACCCACCTCTTGCCCCTCCTGAATAGGTTCATGTACTCTTTGGCCTTCTCGGCTTCTCTTAGATACTCAGCCATCTCAGCCCCGGCTTTTAAGGCTGCTAGGTAGAAGCCATTCAACCAAGAGTTAGGACCGAAGAGCTCCCTATCGCATGTGTGATGCTGCCTTCCCTCCAAGACACCGTCTCTATTTGAATCCCACTTGTCCTCATTCGTTTCGGCCCAGGCATACTCGATAGATCTCTTTATGGAATCCCAATTCGATCTAAGCCAATCATCATCTCCAGTTAGCTTCCAGTAAAGGTAGGCTCTTATCACGCTGCCGAACTGCCCATCCACTGCGGCTCGCGAAGATCTCCTTTGTCCCCTGCCAAGCGGCAGCTGAAGGCGGAAGAGGATCCTTCCATCCTCCAGCTGGTCATACTTGTAGTGTAGATCCCACATTGAGCGGTCGAGCTTTGGAAATAGAAAGGCGGGAGCATAAGCGTAACTCCATACATGCATGCAGCTCCCTTCGCAGCATCCCGATCTTGGACGGCACCCCTCAAATCCATAGAGGGATCCATCTTCAAGCCGGAGGACCGTGGGGGTCTTAAGAATCGAGATATTCGCTGAGATAGCATCGATCACGAATGGAGGTAAAGTTGAGGAGAACAGGCTGTCTCTGAACTTCCTCGTCTCTCCATATAGTCTATCCCAATTTTTGAGGCAGTAAACGGCGGTCTCAACTGAGTTACCGAAGACAGTCGCATAATAGTTCTTCCATACTCCGCGTTTCTCAAGTCCCTTCACTTCAGGGTTCCAGTAATTGTAGCAATTTGGAAAGCTCCAGCTTATAACGAATCTTGCTCTTCCCTTCTCTCCCGGCTTGATCTTAATGTGGGCTGCAAGGGAGGAATGATCCTGTATTCCCCTCATAGGCTCAGGATAATAGCGATTCTTAAGTCTGCCAGGTGATGTGAAGTCTCTCCAATAGACATGGATGGAATCGAACATTTCCCCCCTAAACCAGTATTCTTGGTAGCTGACATCCTGTGAGTCCGTGGCTATTGTTATCTCCCCGAATTTCACATCATCCTCCTCGAGTCTATCTGATGTCATCCTTATGAATCGGATTCCCTCACGCTTCCCATATGCGTTCACGGTGGTTCCGGCAGGCAGTGGATTTTGAACCGAAAGGCAAATTGTGTATGTGATGGTCTCTTCTGATGTATTTTGAATCTCAATCTCAAAGAAGGCTGAGGGTATGCTTGAATCTAAATCGTTAAGTGGAATGTATGGGTTAAATGCTGTCATCTTAACCTTTCCGGGGAATCTATTATCCATAAACCTTAACGTTGCAATCGGATAGGTTCCCTCAAACTCTGCCTCCTTAAAGTGGGGTAAACCAGCCAAGTAGCCTCTAGGCGGCCCGAAGCCGAATGACTCGGAGGCCCGTCCAAGAACTTCGCCGGAATAGGGAGGGGGCAAATCGCCGGTTAAGACTCTTGCATCCAGAACTTCCCCCTTCACCTCAGCTTTAACGGCAAAATGTGAAAGGCCATTTACGCTTCCCTTGTTCGGCCTATTAAAGATCTCCCAGTCGATAAGTCTTCCATTTCCAGCGAGGCCTATGCAGCCAGTCCCTATACCGCCTATGGGAAAAGAGATCTCCCTTAATCGATTTCCCCTATAAAGAAAGTATTTAGCAATGTCTCCGAGAGCACTCTGAAAAGATGATTCGCCCATAACCACTCATCCCGGAACATTCAAATTTCCTTTACAGATTAAAGCCTTTCTCGAAGGGGGATAGAGAGGTAAACTGGCATGGTATACTTAAGTATTGAAAGGGATCATCTATCAGACATAATAGCACCGTTCTGACTATCCGCTACTTTTGTAGTTTTTCGTTTCTTTCGTAGCGGATAGCCTTCCCCTATTTCATGGAGGGGCTTTCGGGGTGAACGGATGAAGCCCCACATTCATCTGGTACTTCCTCAATAAATTCAGAACTGCTATAATATCCCTATCTCCAATGCGAGGAGCTCTGTACAGGCTAGATGTGCCTGGTTCATTCCCAGTCCTTTCGGATCCGGCCTTTGGTTAAGACCACTATCTCCATGGCCTTGACGCGGCTCTCATCGAAGAAGACATCGCCGTACTCGCTTAGGTAGTCGGAGACCCTGCCGATTGCCTAACGTAACTGTTGCAGTTTAGATAAGTTTATATGCTTATTTGGATTTTTTGGTGTTTGTGGTGGATATGGAGAGAAAGGAGAGATTGTTGAGGAGCGGGGAGGCTGCTGAGATTCT
>QMXE01000109.1 GCA_003661975.1 Candidatus Bathyarchaeota archaeon | reverse complement strand
CTTATAGCATTCGTCGTAATAGCTGCTGCTCTTGCAGGCGTAGTCATAAACATGGGTTTCTACTCAACGCAGAAGGTGAAGGGCACCATTGGCAGGGGGATATCAGAGGCATCCAGCGCCCTCCAATTGAATGGCCACGTCATCGGCAAGACTAACGGCACAGGCCACTTGGTCATCATGGCATTCCCGGTGAAGATCTCCGTTGGGAAATCCGAGGTTGACCTCAACGTGAATACTACGGTAGTCTCAATTGAGGGGAAAGTATGCCTGCTTGACATATATCGCGGAGTGATCGACGAGGAATCTGCTGGATTGAGCGAGGATCCAGAGGAATTAGACGAGATCGTAGAGAAGATCTTCAATAACATGGAGAAGCCAGAGGCATACTTCATTATATATAACGATGATAATGATACGATATTAGAAAACTTTGAGAAGGGCTTCCTGATAATAAACATGGGCAAGTATGGCCTGAGAGAGTATGATAAGGTGAGGATCGAAGTTAAGCCGGGTGAAGGATCCGCATTAACGATTGACAGGACGATTCCAGGAGGACTGCCCAAGAATAATTATGTAGACCTCGGATGACTCTCCGATTCCTCACACTAAAATTCTAATTAATCGGGCCGTAGCCGCATTTTAATGAATTAACATGACGAATTTTTCGGTTTCCATTTAAGTCCCTCCTCGAGCATAACAAGATAATTCCTCGGCGGAACATAATTTGTCACTGTGTTTCCGGATCCTAGAAAGTATCTTCCTCCCGGCATACATTTATCCAATACAGTTCTTACGTATCTCCTTAATGATTCAACATCGTATCTGGCCAGTTTATCTACATCTATTCCGCCCAGGACGCCGACTCTACCTCCATATTTCTCTTTGAATTCCCATACGGGCATAATTACATCCTGAAATGAGTGAAACCCATCAATTTTAACATCCTCGATTAGATCCTCCATTATCGAATAGATGTTGCCGCAACTATGTAATAGGAAGAGCTTGCCATGATCATGGGCAAGCGAGGCATACTTCTTAAGCCATGGAATCTCGATCTTCCTTAAAATGTCAGGTCTGATCATGGTTCCCTTCTTGTATCCCATATCATCACAGTGGAATATCGCTCCGACACAGTCATGTGAGATCGCATCTGCATAGCCCCTGTAGATTATTTCTCCCCACTTATCGAATACGGCCTTCACGAGATCGGGATCCGTGAATAACTTGTAGAACATGCATTTCCATCCCATCAATTGCTCTCCAACCATCTCATACAATGTCGAGGCCGCCATGAACTTCATGCCATCAGGGATTATCTCACTTAAGAATTCAAAGTATTCCGTCACATCCAGATTTATGCGATCCCAAGGAAAAGATTCAAACTCATCCCAGTTCGTGATTATCCCCGCTTCCTCCTCAACCCAAGTTCGTATTCCACGGGATAATATAGCCGTGTCCTTTGTCTTCCGATGCTTCGTTGGGAAGGGAGCTAATGGCAAGCCTACTGGAACACAGTCATAGCCCATCGAATAGTAGAATTTAACCCTGAATTTTAGTAGGGGCTTCTCTTCATCGAGAAGAGCCGGTACAACCTTGCCCTCAACGAAGAGCTCCTTTTTCCTCTCACCTACATTGATATTTTTGGGGGCCTTGATGCCCATTAGACTCTCGGATATGAATTTCATCATCTCATAATCGACGCCTATCTCTATGAAATGAACTTTTTCAGGCATCTGCTTGCCGAGTAGTATATCCCTGAAGGCATCAAAGCTCGGTGACGGATTTCTCAAAGGAAATAGAGATGACTTAATCAAGAATTTCACCTATTCTTGATGAGTAGCACTCCGTATGGATCTTTAGGCTTCCACAATCCTGAAGCCGACGATCTCGCCTAGATATCTGAGATCATCCACGTAATCTCCATAGACCATGGCGAGGTGGTGGCCGAAGTCCATCTCCTTATGGAAGAAGTCTCTTGCATCTCTCACTTTTATCTCCGCTCTTAGGCTACATCCAACCTTATCGAATCCGCCGCATCCTACCAGCTCTCCCCTAGCGACGAATAGCTTAGTCGCCGTCGGATTGAACCTTGCAAGGGTTACAACTTCACCCTTATCCCTCGAGAAGTCATAGCGTAATGTCGCTCCCCACCCGCCCATCGTAAAGCTCCTTATCTCGTAGGGTAATTCTGCAGCATTCAGCCCCTTCATCTTTAATCCCGGAACGTCATGGTGAACAGCTATGATGTTCTTCTCTTTATCTATCATGTATGAGTTTCCCATATAGGCTGACTTTCTAGACAAATACATCAGCACGGTCATTGCTAATAGAGCGCTTATGTCCCCCTCACATGCCGATGGGTAACCCTCATCCTTCAGTAGGGAATGAGCCAGACAGAACGTTACCTTCTTCTCAGCGGGTATCCTCTTAACGCAGAGCTCGAAGCATGGAATCACGAACGCATTACACTTGTATTTCATCATTAAATTCTTGGCGGCCAAGTAGAAATTGACCGATTGACGGATATACTCCTCCTTCATGTGAATCTTATCGGCATTTTTAATAAGCCTATTAGTTATCTCCTCAGCCCTCTTCTGCTCCGCCTCATCTCTTATAACCCTGTCCATCTCATCGAAGACTTCACCTGCGGATATACGCTTATAGTCTATCCCAAACCTCATCTTAACATCCTCTAGATCCCAAATGCTGCTGACAACGCCTATTGGCAGGAGCTTCCCAGCGTCAACTATTAGAATCCTCGTGTTCATTAAGCTCTTCCTAACCTTAAAGAGCCTAACAAAACGGTTCAATTCCTCAAGGTCTATAAGTGCATAGCCCTCCATTCCACGGGATCTTAGATAAGCTGATATATCTACACTTGAGACTTGGCCGAGCTTAACAATGGGCTTACCGTATCTCCTGGCTATCTCAACTGAGGGATGCTGAGTCAAACTGGCATTCGCTATCAAATATAAATCTACATTCGCGGAGTCCTTATCGAGCTTAGCCATCTCCTCCTCTGGGATGATCCAGTCCTCACCCCACTCTATAACTGCGGGATCGAGCAGCTCTCCATCCTCCGTCAGCCCAGACCTAACTTTCTCACAGAAGCCCTCGAAATTCTTCATTGCCTGAAGCCTTTCAAACTCGGGATCAAGCGTCTTCTCATCGCCAACCCTGCAAGGACCCTCATAGGCGCCGCTGTGAATCAGAAGAGGAAGGACGGGCTTTATCTTCACCTTCAAATCAAATAATTCATTCAATACCTTTGCCTCCTCCTGATCAAAGAAGGCATTATTAAACGATCGCTTATTTAAATTTTCAATGAATGCTACTAAGGTTTCATCAAGAGTCTTTCTAATCTCTTTCTTCAATCCTAGGATGGAAGCGTCTAAAAGTTTAACTCCTTCAAGAGATGATATTAGCATCCTTACTAATTAAGAATAATGATGCTATACAACTCAACATCTCTAATCTTCTCGTATATTTATTTAGTTTCGGGCTTTATGAGTTATAGTTTATCCTCTTAAATCTCGTTATAGACACGTATTTCGTAGATTCTTGCACTTGGATCTCCGTTTGTGCTATAGACCTCTACGCATAGTCTTTGCGTTGTTACAGACTTGAATTTATGTATTCTTCTGCGTTTGTAATTGTCACGTACTTCAATTATCGTCTTGAATGATCCGTTGTCGAGTATTTTTATTGAATAATCTTTGATGCATTCAGGGAATACGTATGATGGCGGTATCCTTGTTGTTTCCATATTTAGATTGGTATCAAAGCTCAGATATACGGTGTTGAATGTGACCTCTCTGCCGAAGTCCAGAGTTATTGACTGTGGAAATCCCTTTTTAGGATCCGAGATCCAAATATTAGTCCACCTGTATGGTCTAGCGTAGCCATTTGCTACATTCCCAGGTCTGAATGGATAAGAGGGAGGATCAAGCCTCAGTGCGTATGCAGTATGTTCATGACGCCAGCGCTTCCAGTAGGTTCTCTTCCATCCAGCCACTATTCCCGGCAGTGGCTTCGCTTGGCCCCAGCACAAGCCTCTTATCATGGGCACGTTTATCCTGTAGAGCCTGCTGGGCTCAACTTTTGCATTTAAGTCGAATTCAACCCAGCCTTTATATAATGCAGAAACAGTGGCGGTTACCCTGATAGGCTCTTCTCTATTTCTCTTATTTAGGCTCCAAATCGAGGGAACGGGCATAAACTCAATAGTTAATTCTGTACTGGCATTTATGTATGAGTGAAGCCATAGATATACCCTATCTATGCGGTCTTCAGAGACCGGGAAGACTAGGCATCTTTCTACGTTTAAAGGTTGTTCATCACCTGATGGCTCTAGTTCCAATCTTGCATGAGATGTAGCAGTAACCTTAGCAGTTCTTGCTAGATCTTGTGCATCCTGATTTGATAGGTCAGGTATAAAGAGATCATCCTTGAGTAGCGTTTGTTGTAGCTCGCTCAAGTATCTCTTGCTTCTATAAAGTTCCCTAGGCATGATGCCATATCTCTTGCATAATGCTGCCGCGGTTCCAGCAGCCTGGCCTAAATTAGCACAAGTCATCATTACGCGTGTAGTGCCTAAGGCTTCATGCGTTACTGAGATATTTCGACCGGCCATCAGTAGATTTTCTATGTTTCTTGAATATAGACATCTGAAGGGTATGCTGTACGGTTCTACTACTAGCTCATCTGATAGATCTGGATTACCAGTTAAATGTTCGGGAGGTCGATCTTTAGCTAAGATCCCTCCCATTGTATGTACATCTATAAACCACCCTCCATACGCGACTCTATCAGGAAGCGGTTTTTGACTCTTTACATCATGCTCTGTCAGTATGTAGTCGCCCATTAAGCACCTGCTCTCTCTTTTACCCGGTATAAAACCTATCCACTCTAACGCTAGGTTCTCGGCGCCATGATTTCCGTAATTCTTTATGTGATCCCATACTCCCAGTAAATGT
>QMXE01000108.1 GCA_003661975.1 Candidatus Bathyarchaeota archaeon | reverse complement strand
TCCGCAGCCATCATCAAATCCTCCTCTGAAAGCAGATGCACATCTGGGATCTCCGAGACTATTCTTATTGGAGGAGGATCGATCGGAACTGGCAGGCCATTCACTTTGATATGCGGCTTTGAGTCCACAGCCAACTCGATCTCCCTTATGGCTTCCTCTGCATACCTAATCATCTCCTTGGCCAAGAGGATATCCGCTGGAATATCCGGTGAGAGCTTCCTTGGATCATAGAGGCTTAGAATCGCCGGCAGATCAGATGCATGCTTTGGACCTTTAACGACATTTATGCCTAAGGCATCCTTAACCGGCCTCATAGACTCTTGAATCGCTCCAGAGACCATTATTAGATCGTAATCTTCAAGTCTGACGCTTCTGAGATGCGAGATTATAGACTGAGAGGTTGCAAGCGATGCTACGCTCAAAGGCATCACGGATACTTCAATCTCATATTTTGACGGGCACTTCCTAGCTGCCCTTCGGACAATAGGCTCAGCCAATCTGCCAGTCAATAATAGGATCTTCAAGTTTGACACTGATAAGAATATGATGAGAAATTTAAAAAACTAATTTTTGGGAAAATTATAATTTGGATGGGCATGGTTAGGCTTAATACATTAGGAAGATCATCCTAGTGATTGGCATAATAGCAGTTCTACTTGGAATCTTAACGGCATTAACCTGCCTGATGATTCCAAGCAGGGGTCTAAGCTCACTAATAGCAACCGCATTCTTCATAATGCTAACAATATACCTCGCCCCACCAGTAATAATTATCGGAATTATTAATTTACCTTATAGGCCGATTTAGGGAGAGAAAAATATAGAGCCAAGCCGATCTGGAAGGAACAGCGTAAAAAATATAGGTGCGACGGGAATAATTTGGAAGTAGCCGGGGTAGCCTAGCCTGGTTTGGGCGCCAGACTCATAATCTGGAGAACTCCAAAAAGGAAAGAGGGTCCAGAAGTCGCGGGTTCAAATCCCGCCCCCGGCACTACAGCATGAACTCCCGGCAAAAGGGGATATCTGCTTCCTCTTCCTGAAGAGCTTGACTCCATCAACATTGCATACATATTTGAAAGCGCCTCGATGAGTTTTTACCTTCCATGAAATCCAAAATCCGAGTAAGAGGGCGAATAAATAGGGTTTATTATGAGGAGAAGTTCCGTTTTATCCTGAAATGAAAATTATTAAGCCTTTTTCTATAGGGAAGAGAGAACAGGGACGGTCATAGTTGACAATAGAAAATAAAAATGAATTCTAGTTTAGGGAGGAAGTTAAAAGGTTCAAGGAAACGTTTAACTTATTATTTGAGAGGGACAACTATATTTAATAAAAGATGAGTGGCTAGAATGCTGAGGCTTATGGGAAGACTATGGAAAGTGTTGGCGAACTTCAGGGATAGAGTATTGAAGGATCTGGGCGACCGTATTAATGCGATAGTGGTTTATGGTTCTGTAGCTAGAGGAGAGTATAGGGATGACAGCGACATAGACGTGTTGATCGTTGGAAGCGATAAAGAGATCAAGAGTAAGGTTTCAGAGATCAGCTATGAGATCGATTATGAGAATAATTTTGAGACTTTCATTACACCTGTTTACTATACCAGAGAGGAGATTGAGCATAGGGTTAAGGTTGGCTCGCCCTTCATCTATGAAGTTTTGAAAGATGGAGTTGTCTTATATGACGATGGAACCTTCAAAGGAATACGTGAAAAGATGCTTGGAGCTCGCAGATGAATTCCTAGCCGATGCTAAGCTCTGCTTAGAGCATTTAAGGCTTAGATCCGCGATAAACAGCGCTTACTAGCCATGTTCCACGCATCTCAGGCAATCTTGGCATCCAAAGGAATTAGACCGCCCAAAACCCATAAAGGTTTGAGGGAGCTACTTGGAAGAAAAAATCATCATTACCGGCCTATTAGAGAAGGAATTTGGGAGAGACTTGAGCGAAGCCTTTGAAATGAGGCAAGCGAGTACCTATGACATATACGCAAGATTCGAAGAGGAGAGCGTCAGTGAAATGGTGGACAAGGCTGAACAGTTCGTTAAAAGAATAAAAGAGATCGTTCTTGGAGATTGATTATAAATTTAAACAAGCGGTTTCGAAATCAATATATATTCAATTTTCTATCTCTTCTTACATATAATACATATTTCAAGATAAAAATGCCATAACTTCGAATTTAAACCACTAAAATTACGCCTATATCAGCGTTAAGCTGAGGCTGTGAACGAATATGTGAACCTAGCCCCCGGCACTATACTACTCGATATCAATTCTTACCACGCCATCTTAGGTCCTAAGATTCTTTCATCGGCGAGGCTACAGGCATATACGACTATGGAGGCTACAGATAACCTGCCTAATTAACCAATAACAGTATATAAAGATTGAATTGGGTAGTTCTGGCAATTCTTCACGGGTAAGCAGTTACTTCTCCTCTTTGGCTTGCTTATCATTTCCCCTCACAATTACGGCTTGTTAGAGACGAATTTGCTCTATATCAGCTTAAGACTTATCTTCTGAAGAGTTATAGGCGAAGGAAAAGTTTAAATAAAGAGGATTTAGCTCGTCTTTCATGTGCTGCGGCTCTATATTCAAGCTGCCAACAGAAGAATACAGATTCGTTAATGAGAATATTTCTATTGATCCAGGTAAAAAGGTCTACATTGATCCGTCTATCTGGTGCATTCATGGGGAATATGAAGCCCATGAAAAATATATCATAGCCAAGTCTAA
The DNA here is from genome assembly GCA_003661975.1 of Candidatus Bathyarchaeota archaeon. GTDB lineage: Archaea > Thermoproteota > Bathyarchaeia > Bathyarchaeales > DTEX01 > B63. The sequence goes on along the minus strand of QMXE01000108.1, from coordinate 2,265 downwards.
TGTAACAGCGCATCTCGTTCAAATTCATCCATTCACTTTTGGGTGGACGGCTGATCTCCACTTTGGCAATCCGAATCAAAGTTGGATTTCTGATGCAAAGAGGGGAATTGATAGGCTTAGTTTATGCAATCCAACCCTTACCGCAATAGGCGGGGACATAGTTGAGCCGAGCTTAGAGGGTTTATGGTTTGAGGATGCATGGAACTATATGAAGGATAAATTATCTAATAATCTATGGATTAAGGGAAATCACGATGTCGGCGGCGAGTTCCTATTTTGTTATCATTATTACGACTGGTTTGAGAGGTTATGGTGCTTAAGGATCGGGAAATTCAAGTTTATAGGCTTCGATACTTTCAATGAGCGGATCGCTCTTCCAAAATCATGCTATCCGGGCATATCATTACATGACATGATCTGGCTTAAGAAGAGGCTGTTTGAGGATCAACTATATAAAGTCATGTTGTTTCATCATCCCTTAAGTCAATGGTACTTTAAAGTGCGTCCATACGCTCTTAACGAGACTTTAAATGTTAAGTGTGCATTCTTTGGCCATGACCCAAAAATCAACTACGAGGAAGTCCTTAACATTCCATGCTATGGCGGGGGAGAATGTGCACCTGCAAATCCAATTGTAGGCATCTTCACAAAGTCGGGAGATGAGTATATATTTCGGGTGATGGACGATATAAATGTGGCTGAAACATCCAGCCGCATCAAAATTGAAACTCCATCTGCATCCCCGTTTAATAGAGAATTTAAGCCAATAGTCCCGATCAGAGTAGTTACGCGACATGATGAATGCCACCTTAATCTGATAGTTCTATGTCCCTCTGAAAGCGTAAGCCATATACAAATTGAAGATGAGGGGGACACTCTAAGAATAATAAGCGACGTAAACTTCTATGTCCTTGGAAAGGAGATATACTCAACGGGCGATTTATATGATTCTTGGAGATGCTCATGCGGGATGACATGGAACTCCTATTATGTGAGTGCTGAAAATCCCATTGAACTCCATTCAGCGCTGACCAAACGTAGATAAAAAGCATTTTGGAGGGAGGCGGAGGATGAAAAGAGTATTTTATTTAATTATTGATCAGCTCGCGGGACATTGGGAGGAAAGCGTAAAGATTGAAGGAACAAGTCTTCCTCCCGTGAATGTTAAGGGCTATCATGAGATGGGTTTAATCCCCAACCTATCCTATCTCATAGAAAACGGGCTGTGGGTTAGGAGGCCTTGGAATAGGGGAGACTGCAATACTAGAAGTGGGATGAGATATTTGGCCACTGGAAGATACGCACGCCCACTCTATGGAAAAGAGTATTGGGATAGCAGAACTGCGTATGCCAACGAGGATCTTGAGGGCTTCTTTGAATACGCCAAGATGTATCTTGGAGGGAAATTTAGATGTCTCGTCTTCAGTAGCTGGTTTCAGAGAGGATACTTCTACACTCCAGATATGATAGTAAACCCTTATAGTGAGAGGCGCATCGACTTAGGCAACACGCTATTGTGGCCTGACCTACAGTTGTGGAGAAATTTCATCCGCCCCTACCTAGACGATTTTCCAGACTTCAACCTAGTTCACGTATACTTCCCAACTTTCGATTTCGTATGCGGATGCCCCTCCTATTTGAAGGAAAATTTCCATCCATTATCCTCTAAGCATGCCTACATGTTATTTCTAGATGAACTCATAGGCGAGATTATCAGGTACTTACAGGCTAAGAAATTATGGGACGAAACTTACTTTGTATTAGCTTCGGATCACGGATATCATTTAGGTTGCACAGTGGCCAAGAAGATGGGGGCAAAGACGAATAACTGGTGTTGCGGTCATCAACCACCTTGGGACTGTGAAGTCTGGGACTTTCAAAACGATAGATCTACGGGCATCTATTCTGGAGGGCCTAGGAGAATAACCTTCATTCTATCAGGAGGAGGACTTGAGGAAGAGTATAGAGGAAAATTTATAGAAGAGGCGGAAATAATAGATGTCATCCCAACAATCGCCCACATACTAGATATTCCATATAAGTGCGAGGGAAGAAGCATACTAAAACTAAAACCTAGGGATCAGAAAGAGCTAAGACAATGAGAGCTGCTAGAAACTGACCGCGCCAACTGGAGAAGGGTCACCCCATCTGCCGACGATCCATATTTGATCCTTTCCTCATGACTAACTATCCTATACTTTTGTTGTTTTATTTCTTTCATAGCCTGCAACGAGCACAATACTCTTTACTGGCATGCTAGCGCAT
>QMXE01000107.1 GCA_003661975.1 Candidatus Bathyarchaeota archaeon | reverse complement strand
CTTATGCCCATAACCTAGCTTTTTTCCGCCAAAAAATTAGGCCGGGGGTAGAACTCTCGGTGGTCGTCAAAGCTAACGCCTACGGCCATGGACTTAGGCCCATTGTGACTTTAGCCCAAAAATACGGGGTCGATTCCTATTGTGTCTATTCCCTGGATGAGGCCCTGGCGCTGCGAGCTTGGGGAATCGAAAAAGATATTCTCATCATGGGACCTGTCCCCCCCGCTAGACTCGATCAGGTAATCAGGGAAAATTTTAGGTTAGCTCTTTTTGATGGGCAAACGTTAGCCAAACTAGACGAGGCAACCCGCCGCCTAAATCTACCCGTTCGGGTTCACCTCAAGCTGGAAACTGGCACTTTTCGACTAGGAATTGGGCCAAAACCAGATGAACTAGAACCCTTTTTAACTCGCCTCCACCAATCACCCTTGCTTCAACTGGAAGCTGCCTATACTCATTTCGCTAACATCGAAGACACCACTGATCATAGCTATGCCTTCCAGCAATTGAATCGTTTTAAGAAGTTAGTAACTTATATCCAGAAGGCTGGCTTTACCAATCTTAAACTTCATACCGCCTGCTCAGCAGCTTTGCTGCTTTTCCCTGAGACTCATTTTCAGATGGTCCGACTAGGCCTTAGCCAGTACGGCCTCTGGCCCTCCCGGGAAACTTTGGTCGCTTACCAAATTAAAAAGGTCAACAACAATCTACCTGTTTTGCAGCCCGTGTTAACCTGGAAGACTAAGGTAAGCCAGCTAAAATTAGTCCCCGCTAAGGAAACTATCGGCTATGGACGGACCTACCAGACAAGTCGCCCCACTCGTTTGGCTGTGCTGCCGGTGGGTTATGCCGATGGCTATGACCGACGTCTTAGCAATCAAAGTTACGTGCTTATCCGCGGCCGTCGGGCCCCTCTGCGTGGTCGAGTCTGTATGAATCTAATCATGGTCGATGTAACCGACATCCCCGGGATCCAAATCGGCGAAGAAGTGGTGCTCCTCGGCCAACAGGGCTCAGAATCAATCCCCGCCGAACATTTGGCCAGCCTAATAGGAACGATTAATTATGAAGTTGTCACCCGGCTAAGTCCTCATTTGCCGCGAATCATCGTTAATTCAGATAATAAAAAAATTTAACGAGAGAGGAGGAGCTTTGATGGTTAGATGTGAGGCAGACAAGCTTCGTCAAGTTATCGTCTGTGCTCCTGAAAAGGAGTACTTTCAGATTGACAATCTCGAGGCCCACAATATCGAAGCAGTGGCCAACCCTGAAGAAGCCAAGGCTCAACATCAATCTCTTCGCGAGTTAGCGGCCGAGGCAGGAGCAGAAGTGATCAATCTTCCCGAACTGGCCGAGCATCCCAACTCAGTTTTCACCCGAGACACGGCGCTGGTCACTCCCGATGGGTTTATTCACCTGAGAATGGGCCTCCCTTCTCGCCGCGGAGAAGAGGACTGGATGGCCCAAAATCTCCTTAATTTAGGCCTAGAAGAAATAGCTAGAATTCAAGCTCCCGGCACAGTAGAAGGGGGGGATATTATCCTGGCCGGCAAGGTGGCCTTCGTTGGTTTTTCTCCTCGTTCAAATCAGGCTGGGGTTAGTCAGATTAAGCCAATTCTGGAACGAGCGGGCTATCAGGTCCGGATTGTCCCGACCCCATCTCCTCATCTTCACCTCGGCGGGATGATGAGTTTGCTTACCCCAGAAGACGTCATTTGCACCTCTGACTGGAACTTTCAAGAATATTTATCTGGCTTCAAAACTCACGTCCTTCCAGCAAAAGAGCCTACCTCCGCTAATGTAATCTCCTTTGGAGAAGGGGAACTTGTCGTCGAGGCCAGCAGCCAAGAAACCGCGGACCTTCTTGACCAAGCCGGGTTTAAAATCCATCTCCTCAACTTATCCGAATTCGTCAAAGGAAGTGGCGGCCCCACTTGCCTCATCCTACCCACTGCCAGGGGGTAACTGCCCGTGCCATTTCCTCGCAATTTGGAACTTAATAAGATTGAAGCCGTTATTTTCGATCTCGATGGAACTCTCCTTAATTCCCTAGAGGACATTGCTGAATCGATGAACGAAGCCCTGGCACATTTTGGATTGCCTCCTCATTCCCTTGATGATTATAAATACATGGTCGGCAATGGCTTGCGTCCTCTTGTCGAGAGGGCCCTTTCCCCTGCTAAGAGAAATCCCTCTCTCCTCGACCAAGTGGAACAGCAACTGCGTCTAATTTATCAACAGCGCTGGGACCAAAAAACTCGTCTTTATCCTGAAATTCCAGAGCTTTTAGACAAACTAACGGCCCGCCAACTAAGCTTAAACATCCTCTCCAATAAGCCCCATGAGTATACAGTGGTGGTTGCCGAGAAGTTTCTGAGGCGATGGTCGTTCGATGTTATTTTAGGGCAGAAAAAAGAATTACCAAAAAAGCCAGCTCCAGACGGAGCCTGGCTGGTGGCAAAAACCTTAAACATAAAGTGCGAACAAATTGTCTTCTTGGGAGACACCGAGATCGATATCGAAACTGCCCATCGAGCTGGCATGCGGCCAGTAGGAGTAGAGTGGGGTTTTCGAACCTCTGAAGAGCTGCGGCAGGCAGGAGCAGCCGTGGTTCTCAGGCATCCTTTGGAATTGTTAAAATGGTTGGCTCTTTAAGAAAAAATGGTGGGGGTGAAAAGGGAAAACGGATCAAGGGTTCTTTTTGGTTTTGGGGAGGAAAACTGATGACAGTTTACCTATTTAGCTGTTTTTTCACTTAAAATATTTTTCCTTCTCCGCCTCTCTTGCTTAAAGAAAAAAAATCAACAGCTCAATTACTTATTTTTTTGCTTTGTCCCCAAGTGAGAGGAAACAAAATCGAACGAAAGGCGAAGGAGAAGATCGGAGCGACATTGAAGATTTAGCCTTCCGGAACCGTCCCTCAAAGGAACCCGACCGCCTCGAGTGCAGGCGCCGAGCGCCTATTGAGCACGACTTGGTTAGAGTTTTGAAACTCATCTTAACAGTGAATAAAGTCCAAGGGTTCGAATTGATCGGGCGCAGTTTCGCCAGCGCTGAGAAGGACGGTGAAGGAATGGGGTTAAAATCTCGACCGAAGCGGAAATATTTTCCTTCGCCTTAACGTAGCAACTCATTCTCCTCACTTGGGGACAAAACCTATTATTTATTGTATTGCCCATTTCGTTAGTTTAAAAAAATAGGGTAAATATGTATTGTATCCCCACATTTCGCCAGTTTTCGCCTGTCCCCAGTTTTCGTTAGGTCGCACCTCCCTCGATCTGAAGGAGGTATTCTCTCTCTTCCTCTCTGACATGCCAAGCCCTCTATCTGAGAATGAGTTCTCTGCTAAAAGGTACATTTTTATGTTACCATTAACAACCAATCTCGCTTGCTCCCAATAACTTAAAGAAACAAATTGCGAAACATGAAATTATTACTCTTTCTCTTTCGCTTTTCCAGAAAAAAACATTTCTCCCTTCTCACGAAGCAAAATATTTAGGGTTAAGGGGGGAAAATAGCCGGGATTTCTCCCGGTTTTTAGGGATTCCTTTTCTTTTCCGATATCCGCCGTTTTTCGGTTTTGCGGGATTTTTTAGGTAAATAGGTGAACTGTCACCAGCTTTCACTAGGTTTCAACAAAAGGCAGTTAACCTTTTTCCTAAATAAGAATTAACTCTTTTTGGGGAGTGGAAAAGAATTCAGCCCCATCTTCAGTAACAACTACCATGTCTTCAATGGTAACAACTCCTCGGCCAGCCACCTTTAGTCGGGGCTCGAGCGTAAAAACCATGTTCGGCTCAAGGGGCTCAAATGGCTTTTGGGCATATTTCTCCCAGGCCGGACCCAGTAAAGCAGTCCCATCATGGGCAAAACGCCCCACCTGGTGCCCCAAAGCGTGAGGAAATTCTTCATAACCCTGACTCACCACATGCTCGCGGGCGATGCGATCCACCTCAATCCCCTGAATTCCCGGTTTTAAGGCTTGCCGAGCCAATTCAATAGCCGTCACGATGGTTTGAAAACCATGCACCACCTCTGGGGGAGCTGTCTCTTCCCCTGGAGAACGAATGTAAAAAGTTCGCTGGAGATCAGATACATAATCCTTAACCTTGACCCCGAAATCCATGTTAAGAACATGACCCGGCTCCACTTGTCTTTCGGTGGGACGGTAATGCGCCTCGGCCGTCTCGGGGCCGGTAAACACCGCCGGACAATGATCTTTTTCCCAAGCTACTTCCAGTCCTCTTTTCTTCACTTCGGCCAACATGAAATCAGCAATTTCCCTTTCTGTCCGGCCGGGCTTAATGAAAGATTTTACTAATCGAAAAATGTCCTCGGTGTGATCAATGGCCTCTTTGATGCGGTCTAATTCCGCCCGAGTTTTACAGGCTCGCAGCCGGGAAACAACTGGCTCGGCCGAGACCACCCGCTGCTCAAGATTAATCTCTCTCAAATAGTCCATCAAGAGCAAATACATCCCATGAGTTAACCCATCCCCAACCTCGCTGTCGCGGGAATAATTGATGGCTATCTGCCGGGGTTGCAAACGTTGCAAGGTAGTTTGAAGAGGTTCTTTAATCCCTTGCACATAACTCAAAACCGGGGAATAAACCCCCAAATCATCAATAGTGGCCCGGTCCATTTGCCCGACGATGGCCACTTTTTCTCCTCCCTTGGTGATGATAAAGGCCGAAGGCCAAGTAACATTGGTTTCCGTCAAAAAATCAAGATTAGGATCATGCATAATAGCGCTTTCGCGAACAAATGTAAGCCAACAATCTATGTTTTCCTGGTTAAGAATGTTAATTGCTTGATCCGTTTTTTCTTTAACTAACATGGTGTTTCTCCTTTTAATTAGGTTTTAACAACAACGAGAGATTATACTCTTCATGTCCATCCCCAGTTCTCCTGGATCGGGGTTTCGCTTGGCTTTTTTCTAATTTTGTTCTCGGTGGTGGCTATTTCTCCGTACGAAGCAATCCGTCTGGTAAAATAATCATTAGCGGGGAATTTCCGTTTTCTCTCTCTTTCATAAACTATTATTTCCTCAACCATTACTCTCTAGTTGGGTTTTCCTAATCTAAGGTCATTGCTCTTGTTCT
>QMXE01000106.1 GCA_003661975.1 Candidatus Bathyarchaeota archaeon | reverse complement strand
GCCGACCTGCCCGCTGCACCCCGAGCGGCTGGTGGCCGTAATCGTCCATTACCTCACCTTCGGCACCGTGCCGGAGCTCGACGAGTTTCACCGGCCGAAGGCCTTTTACCGCTACAGCCAGCACGAGAACTGCGAGCGGCGCGCCCACTTTGAGGCCGGCCGCTTCCTTACCGACTGGGGCAACCCGGAGCAGCAGGGCTGGTGCCTCTATCTCAAGGGCTGCAAGGGGCCCTGGGCCCACCAGGACTGCTGGAAGCGGCTCTGGAATGGCCGCACCAACTACTGCATCCAGGCGAATCACCCCTGCATTGGCTGCTCCGAGCCGGAGTTCTACGAGTCCTTCAGCCCCATGTACGAGCGGCAGTTTGATGTGGAGCTACCCGGCATCGGCAGGGTGGACATTGATAAGGTGATGGTTACCGTCGGCGGTGCCGTGGCAGCCGGTGTTGGCCTGGACATGCTGGTAAGCCGGGCAGCCGGGCGCTGGAAGGGTAACGGCAAGCAGAAGGCAGAAAAAGAAGAAGGGAAGGAGAGCTAAGGCATGGCACGGCGTATCGTTATTGACCCTATAACCAGGATAGAAGGCCACCTCAAGATTGAGGTGGAGGTAGAGAATGGTGTGGTGAAAGATGCCTGGTCGGCCGGTACCATGGCGCGTGGCTGGGAGATACTCCTGCGCGACCGTGACCCGCGGGATGCCCCCTACGTCACCAGCCGGGTCTGCGGTGTTTGCGAGGGGGTACACGCCGTGGCTTCAGCTCAGGCACTGGACAATGCCTTTGGCACCGAAATCCCCGAAGCCGGCAGGCTGATGCGCAACCTCTTCTGTGCCGGTCTCTACATGCATGACCATTTCATCCACTTTTACATCCTCTCAGCACTGGACTATCTGGATATCATGGCAGTAGCCGGATATAAGGGGAGCGACCCTGCCCTCCTCGCCCTCAAAGATAAAATAGTATCTCTGGCACAGAAGGGTGATACCTCCCCCTTTACACCGCGCTACGAGCCGGATGAGTTCTGCGTAAATGACCCGGAGATTGTGACCACCCTGGTGTCACACTACATCAAGGCCATAGAGTTAAAAGCCAAGTCCCAGAAGATGTTGGGCATTATCAGCGGCATACAACCCCATCCCAATGCCATTATTGCCGGCGGCTGTACGGCGACCCCTTCACGCGAGGAGCTCTATCAGTTCCGCGAACTATGGCAGGAGCAGGTAGACTTCGTTAATAATGTGTACCTGCCGGACGTTATTGCCGTCGGCACCGGGCCCTTACTGCCCCTGGCAACGGCAGGGTTAGGCAGGGCGCATGGCAATTACCTCTGCTACCCGATGTTTCCGCAGGATGCCCCGGCCAGCCCGGCCGACTACGCCCTCGGCGGCAGCAATCACTTGGTTAAGGGTGGTGCTATTATCGGCGGGGAATTAAACCCGGCCGAGACCCTTGACTTTACCCAGATTACCGAGGCGGTGGCCCATTCCTGGTATGATTATCCTGCCGGTGTCAGCAGCTTGTACCCCAGTGAGGGAGTAACGGAGTACAACGTACACAAAGAGGGAGCTTATTCCTTCGTGAAAGCTCCCCGCTATAACGGCCAGCCGATGGAAGTGGGGCCGCTGGCCCGCGGGCTGGTCAACCGGTACCCGGAGCTGATGGACCTGATTAATAAAGGAGCCAAGGCCGGGGCTGTGGCCCGCCACTTCTGTCGGGCCGTCGAATCCAAACTCGTCGGTGAGGCCGGCCTGGCCTGGATTGACCGCCTGACTGAGCTGGCAACAGCCGGGCCTATCATCGGAATGAAAGACGACCCTGTCCCCCGCTCGGCACGGGGTATGGGTGCCTGGGACGCACCGCGTGGTGCCCTGGCGCACTGGGTGGAAATTCAGGACCGCCGCATCAGGAACTACCAGATGATAGTCCCGAGCACATGGAACGCCTCTCCTCGCGACGAGAAGAAGATACGCGGGCCTTATGAGGAATCTCTGATTGGTTGCCCGGTGCCTGATGTGGATAACCCGATTAACGTGGTGCGGATAATCCGCTCATTTGACCCATGCCTGGCATGTGCGATACATCTCATCGACCCGGAGACGAACAACATCAAGGTATACAAGGTAACGTAGGTGGTTGAAAATGACAAGCGCACCAACAAAGAAAGAGGTAAGACACCCGCTGTCCTTCCGCATTCTACATGAAATAATCATGGCATCTATTCTCATGCTGGTTGTAACCGGCTTCTATATTCACCGCCCCTTCGTAGGGGGTGGCGGTTTCCTCATGACCATGACGCGCGGAGTACACTTTTTCTTCGCTGCAATCCTGATCATCACCGTTGTGGCACGCATCGTGGCCATGTTTGTCGGCCGCAACCGGGACTGGCGTTCGTTCATCCCTACCGGTTCCGATTTTAAGTTGCTGCCAAAGATAATCAAATACTATGCCTATATTGGCAAAGAGCCGGAACTGAAGAAGAAGTATAATCCTCTCCAGATGATTTCCTACTGCCTGACCTTCATTTTGATCATCTTTCAGATAATCTCCGGCCTTGCCCTGAATTATCCCGACACCTTCGGTTGGTTTAACTATGGCTGGTTTAACGATAGAATTGATGTGCGGATGGCCCATTTCGTGGTAACCTGGTTGTTTGTTTTGTTCCTGATGATTCATGTGTACCTCACCATCCGCGAGAAGTTCAGCGAGATAAAGGAGATGCATCTCCTCTCCAGCAGCGAGGAAAACAAACAGGAGTTGGTAAAGGAATAGGGCCTTTGAATGGTGAGCACGCTGAGCCGCAGACGACTTTAGTACTGGGTGTGGGCAATATCATCATGGGTGATGAGGGCTTTGGTGTCCATGTAGCTCAGCGATTGAAAGAGATTGACCTCCCCAAGAACATAAGAGTTGAAGAAGGGGGTGTGGGTGGCTTCAATCTGCTGGGCTCACTGGAAGCGGTAAGTCGGCTAATTGTGGTGGATGTTATGATGACGGAACTGGTCCCGGGCGGAAGATGCATATCTCGCCCGGGACCAGACTTTGCCGAGCCCGGCAAGACAATCATGTCTTTCCACCAGGTGGGTGTGCTGGAACTGGTGCAGATGTGGAGGTTGCTCGGTCATGACCCAGAGGTAGTCTTCCTGGTTACCCGGCCACAGAGGCTGGAATGGGGCACCGAGCTATCGGCACCAGTTAATGAAGCTGCTGACAAGGCAGTCAGCCTGCTCAAAAAACTGTGTTATGATAATTTCGCCAGCCTAGAAAGGAGTTTGAACGTATGCACTTCGTGAGTTTCATCGTTGCCCTTGTTTTCATATTAGTTGCCGCTTGCCTATTTGGACGTGGCCTTGTCAGACTCCATCAGGGCAATGAGAAATCCCGCGGCCTGATTGTCAGCGGGTTTATGGTCGGGGTTTGGGGAATCTTCATTACAGCAATACTGTTCGGGTGTTTCTCCTTGTGAACCCCCGGCCCTGCCTTAGCAAGCAGGCACAGGCATCATCAGGCAAAGTTCACAAGCTTGGCACATAAGGTGTCCTTTGTCTGGGTTTTCTGGCCGCTTTTCCAGGATGAACCTGCGAAAAGGGCATTCTTGTACGAACACTCATTTTGTTAAGTAATTTACCGGCCTTAATAAGTCCCGCACCATCACCCTAGCTCCCTATCCTATCCTATTATAGGATTCTATGACTGGTGAACTGCTAATCTCTACCATCTGATGCTTGAGATGGCCGGTAGGATCGGCTCCGACACACACAGCATTACTGGAATAGCCGCGATTATCTTAATGGCCTATTCACGTAATCTGGGCTACCGCTGTGCTCCTACGTGAGGATGAAAGGCTATTACCAGTTTTCACCGCTTTTAGTGTTATTGTGTGGGCAACTTGGCTTATTCCCTATTTCACTGGGCCTCTGCGAGGTAATGGCAACGGTGATTTGATAGATAAATTCATAATAGGCCGATAAAGAAATGTGTCCTGAAATGGGAACTATCAGGGAACGGCTCCGTCTTTCTGATGGGGGCTGTGTCTCATAACTGGTGGAGATGCGGTCTGGCCGTATCCTGGACTCTGGTCTGCAAAGCTCTTGATACCTGCTTTCGAAGCTCTCCGCCATGCCATAGAACTTGAGAGAGTGAAGGGTGGCTATAGTCTGCTGATAAGCATTTTTCTCCTTGTCATTGGCAGTACTCTTTTCCCCGGATGTCCTGGTGTAAGGGCAGGCTCATCTGGCCGCCGCTTCCCCGGTCTTCCTGGCGGTCCAGGCCGGTGGCACCTTCAAGCAGGGCCTTCTCGTTGTCGGGCACCCAAAACCGGCCAGAGAGGGGCAGGTAAAACCGGCCACTCTAGGCAGGTAAACTGTGGCACACTTCATCGTGGAAATGATGGGGGTGTCAATGGGGGACTACCTTAACTGACAGACAACGAATACAGGCACTCCTCCTGGGGCAATTTTATGGCACTCTCGTTACCCGGCGCCCCTCCTTTATCCCGGGGGTGGCCGATTTACTCTGGAATACGCAGCTGAAGATAGGGGGAGAGGAGATACGCGGTCTTCGGAAGATGGTTGCTGAAGAGTGAGACTGTGGGAGTATAATTACCCAACTGGCGGCCGCGCGCTCAGCTATTGACAGTGCTGGCGCGCTGGTGACGAATAATTACACGACATGCAACTGTGTTTTCGCCCGAGCAACAAACTAAGACGGATAAGAACACCCTTAACTCCCCCTAGTGCGGGGCAAGAGTTTCTCCTGGTAGCTGGTTCCCTTGATGACGATTGATGACGATCTGGTAGCTAGCGTTGGCCAGGCAGTTCAGGGCACTGTTGCCATGGGTAATAGCCATATGGAGGCGAGTGAAAACTCAAGAGTAGATCCGGGAGATTAAGCGATAGTGATGCTTCTTATCCAGCATGCCGCAAACACTATTCCTTGCCTGCAGAAATCTCCTCATACCATTTGCCATAGTGATTTTTAGCATACGTCCTCGAAATCTTGCCGTCCCACATCGAGCGCAGCGACTCATTCATCCTGGGATGTAAAACACCCAGATAAACGTGCACTAGCAACATGAGGAAGGCAAGAAGAAAGGCAATATCATGGATAATC
>QMXE01000105.1 GCA_003661975.1 Candidatus Bathyarchaeota archaeon | reverse complement strand
GTTCAATACTCAGACTCTCCGAAGGATACTCCGGTAAAGATAATGGTCATAAAAGATGGGAGAGGAGAGATCATCACGGCTAGGGCCATAAACGTCGATGAATTGGAGAGTCTCAGGATCTAAGCCTCAATTATTATCATAATGCTTATATAAGACGATATGTTAAGAGCATGACTCGATGGTGATGAAAGTGAGGGATCACGTTTGCCCTCACACAAGAAAGGCACATAGCTCCTTCTAAAGAATTCAATCATTGCCTTAAGATCCATTTTAGGCATGAAATTCTTCCTCATAAGAGTGCATGTTTTATGCCGGGATGGCCGAGCGGCTAGGCAAGCGGCTGCAGACCGCTGTACGAGGGTTCAAATCCCTCTCCCGGCTCCACTAGTTTAAATTTGACTCTAGCTTTATTCTCGTGAGGCTCATAGCCTCTGACCTAATTAGCTCGAACTTAGCTCTGCAGTTTAATTCAGCGATAGGTGCTATGCTCAAGTTGCCTTTTCACGCCTACGTTCTCTCGTACATAAAGCCTTCCCTGCAAAGGTAGGAGGTAAAGCGGTCTGGAACCTCATGGTCCTCCGATAAGTAACCTAGCATGACATGGAATCTTTTAATATCTGCTACGTATGCTGATGCGGAAAGCATGAAGAAACCTATATATGCAGTAAGAAAAGAATATAACAGTCAAAAAGGGATTGGTGAGCATCATCTTGGAGGAGGCACTAGTCAACATTAGGGGTTTAACTGTTGAATTTAGGATTCCCCGTGGAATACTCAGAGCGGTGGACAATGTAGATCTCGATATTTATAAAGGTGAGGTTTTAGGCCTTGCTGGTGAGAGCGGATGCGGCAAGTCAGTTCTGGCACATGCCATGTTGAAGATCGTAGATCCAAATGGATACATAAAAAGCGGCAAGGTTATCTTTAATTTGGAAGGCGAAAAGATCGATGTCCTATCTTTATCTAAGGAGGCTCTTCGGAAATTCCGGTGGAGCAAGGCGGCCATAGTATTTCAGGGAGCCATGAACTCATTTAATCCCCTCATCAGAATAGGAGATCACTTCATAGATACAGTTGAGGATCATAAGGGGCACGTTTCTAAGACTTCAGTCTTTGAGACGGCATCTAGGCTTCTTAAGGAAGTGAGGTTGGATGCCAATCAAGTCCTTAGGATGTTTCAGCATGAGATGAGCGGAGGGATGAAGCAGAGATCGCTTATTGCACTGAGCTTCATATTAAGCCCAAACTTTATAATCTTGGATGAGCCTACCTCAGCGTTGGATGTGCTTACGCAGAAGTTCATAGTGAAGCTTCTGAGGGACATACATGAGAAGACAGGCCTAACGATGCTCTTCATAACTCATGATCTAGCCGTTCTTGCTGAGATAGCCGATAGAATAGCCATCATGTATCTCGGCAACATAGTAGAGGTCGCCGATACCGAAAGTATATTCTACGATCCAAAGCATCCATATACCGAGGCTCTTATTAAGGCTATACCATCAATAACTGGAAGCCTAGAGGATCTTAGGCCGCTCCCTGGACCCGTTCCAGACCCCGTTAATCCACCTTCAGGATGCAAGTTTCATCCCAGATGCCCGAAAAGGATGGATATCTGCGCTAAAGTTAAGCCAAAACTCGTGGATGTCGGCGGAGGCCATATGGTAGCCTGCCACCTATATGATTAGCATGGGAAAAATTTAGATTTTAATATAGGTGGCAGGCTACAAGGCGGTTTTTAACCTCTCTGAGCTCCGGCATTTTTTCTTCGCATATCTTTTCTGCATATGGACATCTAGTATGAAACTTACATCCGGACGGAAGTTCGACTAGGCTGGGAATCTCCAAGCTTCTGAGGGGCGGTAACCCGCGTTCCTTTGCCAACTTTGGATCCGGCACAGGAACGGACATGATTAGGGCCTTCGTGTATGGATGCATGGGGTTCTGGATGACTTCTTCAGTATCACCCACCTCTACTATGTTTCCGAGGTACATTATGGCTATTCTCTCTCCAGCTGCGAAGTACCTTGCAATTGCGAGGTCATGCGTTATGAATAAATATGCCGTACTGAATTTTTTCCTGAGATTTAAGAGGATATCCAGTATCTCGATTCTGAGAGATGCATCGAGCATCGATACGGCTTCATCTGCGACTATGAAGCTCGGTTTGACGCTTAAGGCTCTTGCTATTGATATCCTCTGCATCTGGCCTCCACTAAGCCTGCATGGATACCTATTTAAGAAGTCCTCTGGTGGGGATAGACCTACCATCTCGAGAAGCTCAGCGGACATCTTTCTAGCCTCGGATCGATTAGAGGCTATCTTGTATTTTAGTAGCTGCGGATAAAGGGCTGATATGACCTTCTTCATGGGATTTAGGGTGCTGTATGGGTCCTGAGGGATTAGCTGAGCGCTCCTTCGGAACTCCTTAAACTCCTCTCCCTTAAGCGACCAGATATCCTTGTCCCTAAACTTTACTTGTCCCTCATCAGGCTTAAGCAGGGCGAGCATCAGCCTACCGAGGGTGCTTTTTCCACATCCTGACTCGCCGACTAATGCGACTATCTCATTCTCTTGGATGTTCAAGCTTACGTCATCAACGGCCCGTATATGCCTCTTTACGCCAAGCAATCCCTTACGTACCTCAAATATCTTGGAGGTATGTATAGTCTCTATTAGCGGCGTGGACAAGAGTCGCTCCCCCTACTTTTCTCTAAGTCTAGGATTGAATATCTTATCTACTCCGTTGCTGAAGAGCACAAGCCCTATCTGCAGGATCGTCACGGCAGCGGCCGGAGCGAGGACATACCAGCTTCCTACGCCAGTAACCGTGCCCGAAACTGCCATTGCCATATGCATCATAGCACCCCAGTTACCCGGCCTGTAGGGCAGTAGCCCCAATGCCATAAGCCCAACATAGGAGTAGAGAGCCCCTATCATGCTCAATATGAGATTCATAACTATGTAGGGCAGTATGTTCGGCATTATCTCGCTGAATATAATGTGTAACTTGCCTAGGCCGAGGGTTTGAGAGACCTCAATGTAAGGTTCCTTCTTTATTGAGAGTATCTGGGATCTCACAGCTCTGGCCAATCCAGCCCATGACGTTATGCTCAATAGAGCAGCGGCCATGAATATATTGACCTCAATTCCGCTACCTATCAGGAAGGCCGCTATGACCATCAGGAGGGGAAATCCTGGAATCGTAAGAACTATATCCGTAATAGTCATGACTATCAGGTCAACCGTGCCGCCTGAATAACCTGAGAATATCCCGACTACCGTGCCGATTAACACGGTGACAAGACCCGCGAGGAATGCTACCACAAGCATGTCAGGCGCTCCATGAACCAGCTGCGCAAATATGTCTCTTCCCCAGGGATCCGTCCCAAGCGGATGCTCAAGGCTTGGAGGAAGATAAGCCCTCTCCAAATTTGGCGTTAGATCAAGCGGGACCACCATTGGCCCTATCACGGCTAAGCCGACATAGAATAATACTATGAGAAAGCCCGCCACCGCCCTCTTGTCAGTCGCCAATAGGGTAAGCGGCTCATATATCCAAGCGCGGACTGCAGAGAGCATAATTCCAACGATCGAACGTTTCGTTTTGCCCTCCATTTCACTCACCCAACTTCACTCTTGGATCGAGCTTACCATAAAGCAGATCAGCCATGAAGTTGGATATTATAACTGCAGTGACTAGTATTATGAATGTTCCCTGTATGAGCGGATAATCCCTATAACTCATGGCTAAGCCCATTATCATGCCGATTCCACTATATCCGAAGTACGTCTCTATTAGAACTGAACCTCCAAACATGTACCCCAGGGTAATCGCGAGTGAAGTAAATAGCGGCAATATCGCGTTTCTGCCTACATACGTCATCGCCACCCTCCTATCCTTTAAGCCTCTGGCCTCAGCGGCTATAACGTAATCTTCACCTAAAACCCTTATTGTGTTGCTTCTCATGGCAAGCATCCAGCCGCCGACGCTAGTAATAACGTATGTCATCATCGGCAGAAATGCATGGTGGAGTACGCTGGATATGAAGGGAAGGTTGAAGCCGGGCGTTATGCTAACGTCGTAGCTGCCTCGAGACGGAAAGATTGGTATCTGTATTGCCAATGCGAATAGGAGGAAAAGAGCCATTATATAATTTGGAATGGCATATACTATGCTGGCGAATGTAGATGCGCCAGTATCAAATAAGCCTCCTCTCCGATAAGCCATTAACATTCCTAGGCCTACGCCTAGAAGGAAAGATATCGTCGTAGAAAGCGAAAGGATGAATATGGTCCATGGTATAGCCGCGACTATCGGCTGCAACACAGGGATTGTTCCTCCGCTAATCATGGTCCTCCCGAGATCACCATGCAAGAGGCTCCATATATAATCTAGGTACTGCTGCCATAGTGGCTTTGAAGGCTCAATATCAAGTAGCGTCTTTACCATGGCATAAGCCTGCTCTCTAGTCATTCCGTAATCACGCATATAAGTGATGATAAGCATGTCCACGACATTACCCGGCATGAGCCTTATCAAGAAGAAAGTTATCGTAACCACGATGTAGATCGTTGATATAGCCAATAAGCCCCTCTTAAGTATCCAATTCACTTCAATGCCTCCAAGCCATACAACATTATTCATTATGGCATATAAGTTTTTAAGTTCTCGGCTCTGATATTCTTGTAGAAGAGGTTTAATTGGTTTCCAAATTCTATGGTAAAAAGATGCTTGAATAGCCTTTTGGAAACTTAATATCCATCCTTCGGTTTGGGGATTTCCCCTCAAATTTAGCGTTAACCCCTCCCTAACAAGTCCTAGTCGGGATGAGAACGATGGAGATGAGCAAAGAAGGAAAAGTAGCTGCTCATCTCCTAAGGTGTTACTAGAACACGATTCTTTATGGAAAACTTTCATGAAAAAATCCCTTTTAGCGGGAAAAATTGCCGTTTTCTTCATGCATCACATGTGAGCTAATGAATCTTCTATTGTATAGACTTCCCTTCCATACTACTTTATTTCCAGACTTAACGAGTATCACATATGTAACATTTTCTGGAGCTGGATGGTATTTTATGCTAATGAATATGTTGGATGCATGATAATTATATACTTCAAGATTTAATATGGATGT
>QMXE01000104.1 GCA_003661975.1 Candidatus Bathyarchaeota archaeon | reverse complement strand
TTCACGGCTTTCGTCGGAATCCTCCTCTTAGTCTCATAATCTACTCTGAATAGGCCGAATCTCATCTTAAACCCCTTAGCCCATTCGAAATTATCAATTAATGACCAATAGAAGTATCCCTCAACGGGAACCCCATCATTTATTGCCTTCTCAACTTCGCTTATGTGAGCCCTGAGAAATTCACTTCTCTTCTCATCCTTTGCATCTGCAATTCCATTCTCCGTAACCATGACAGGACGCCTATAAAGCCTATAGGCCCAATTCAATTCGTATCGGATTCCCTCCGGATAGATCTCCCAGCCCATATCGGTGCAGTTCTCACGGCACGGAATGGTCTCATAGCCCGGAATTCCCGGAATTCTGCTCTCAGCACCCTTCACCCTAATCCTCATGTAATAATTCACACCTATAAAATCGCATCTTCCAGCCAGACTAGGCCTCTGTTCGCTGGGATCAACCCTCATATCCAAGTTCATATCGAAGTCTCCCCTAACTATCATATTCAAAAACCATTCATTCTGAAGATACGCTAGAAACTCCGCCGCAATAACATCCTCCCTTGAATCCGCATTATACGCCTCAAAATATTGTGGATTATGGACTATCCCAACATACGCTGGACCCCATTTAGAGCATGAGTTTTCATCCCATCTCTTAATCTGCTCATATGCGATTCCATGCGCTAATGCC
This sequence comes from Candidatus Bathyarchaeota archaeon, assembly GCA_003661975.1. Taxonomy (GTDB): domain Archaea; phylum Thermoproteota; class Bathyarchaeia; order Bathyarchaeales; family DTEX01; genus B63. The sequence continues at coordinate 4,584 of QMXE01000104.1, read as the reverse complement.
AGATTCTTAGTGACCTTGACGAACAGATTCAGATCGTTTATTCCGGGAGGAAACCCGCTCTTCTCGGAGAAGTATCCGGCTCCGCTCACAACCATAGGCTCATTCATCGTCGCGTATATATCCACTAGATCTCCAAATGTCTTAGCGATGAAGGCTGAGTATTTGGCGAACTCTATTATCGTCCTCTGATCTAGCCATCCTCTCCTATTAGAATGGGAGATGTCATCCCTGCAGGCTATTGGATCATGGATCCATAAAGGCAGAGGCCAGTGGTAGAGAGTTAAAAGTACGGTTAATCCGAGATTCCTACACTCGGAAAGTATCTCCCTATATCTCCTAACTGAAGGCTTATATGCCCTCTCATCTAGGAGTCGAATGCTCTCTTCAGTCACATCAACCTCACGGATATTCCCGTCAGAATCGTAGTGAACTCTAACTGGCACATCCCATGTAGGCTCCGGGAAGATCCTACTCCAATCAATAGACATTCTGAAGGCGTTATTTCTGAGCTCCTCCTTTGCAAGCCTAAGATCAGACGGGTAGAGCTCCCAAAATCCCGGCCCATTCTCCGGAAGATCCCCGCTTACAATACCATTCCTTATATTATCTTCATCATGAACCCAAACATACCAGTCTGAATTAACATCGACTTCTCCCATGCCCATCTCAATCTGAAATGCCGAGGTCGCTGTCCCCCATAAAAAGTCCTCTGGAAGCTTCAAATCCAACACGAACACCCAAATCTACAATTATGAAGCTTCCTTTAAATTTAATCCATTCATAAGAGAAAGGGCTTAAGATCGCTGATTAATCAAAGTAGATTTTTTATATTCCAAGTTTGGCTTCAGACCATTTTTCACAATATTTATATAATTTTTGAAAGAATTAATTGTGGCATTTTGATATAAATTTGTACATTTCGAATGTGCGTATTCAAGTGTAAACAAATGTTTTACAAGAAGCTTATTACCGTAGAACATCAATTTTCAAAAAATGTTGATATCAAACGCTAATTAAAATATCAAACCGAAAATACAGTTTCAAAATCAAGCTAGGTGAACACAAATGGCAAGCATCCCTAGGATGAAGGAGAAACCAAGAGTCTCCCACGCAATGGTACAGTTGACCCTCTCCTTCATCCTAGCCGCATTTTTAGCATCTGGATACGCCTGGGATATGATCGCACGAGCATCGATGAGGATGCTTGAATCGGTAGGCATAAAGGTAAAGTATCTGAGTGATCTCTTCCTCATGTATGTTCGTCTACTTGACGGAAGCGTTGTAGGATTCCAAGTTCTCCTTGAATGCTCAGGGCTGATAACGCTTCTTATCTTCGCCTTCATCTCATCCTTAACTATCGGACTGCTTAGCGGCAGCCTCTTTGTAAAGACTGCCTGGTTCATGTTCAGCGTATCAATCGCGTTCCTCTGGAATCTACTTCGCCTAGCATCGGTGATTGCTATAGCACATAATTTTGGGCTTTCAGCCTTCAGACTCGTGCATTTCGTTTTAGCGCCCACAATGGATTTCATATGGATAGTTAGTTTATGGGCGCTGGGCATGTCATTAATCGGAAGGAGGCGATCATGATGATCTTCACGCTACTCACAGGGGTTCTTATGGTATTCATGATCGCCTACATGATCCGACATTTAATATTCACCTATCAGGCCTTATTTGCGAAGCCTAAACAGTTCCTATCTTCGCATAGGAGAATCGCAGGTATCTACACGCCTAAAGTTTCGATTTTAATCCCAGCCCATAACGAACAGTATGTTATAGGGAAGCTTTTGGAGAGGATGACTGAACTTACGTATCCTAAGGACAAGCTTGAAGTTATAGTGATAGATGACGGCTCAACCGATGCAACTGGCGAGATAGCAGATAGCTATGCAGAAAAGTATAGTTATATTAAGGTAATACACCGGCCGGGTGGAGGAGAGGGAAAGCCAACAGCCCTAAATGAGGGGGTAAAATTCGCTACTGGAGAGATAATTCTAACATTCGACGCTGATTATTATCCGCAACTGGACATAGTAGAGAAGCTTGTAGCTCCATTCGTTGATCCAGAAGTAGGGGCTGTTCAGGGCAGGGTTACAGTTCTAAATGAGGAAGAATCTATAGTCTCAAAAATAGTGACGCTTGAGAGGATAGGGGGATACAGAATAGACCAGCAGGCAAGAGATGAACTCATTCTAATTCCTCAATATGGCGGAACGGTCGGAGGCTTCAGGAAGGAAGCACTAGAAAAGGTTGGGGGATGGGATCCGACAATGCTCACCGAGGACACCGACCTAACGATTAAACTGATACTACATGGATACCAGATAAGATACGTGAATGAGGCTGAATCATATGAGGAGGCAGTAACGAGCTGGAGGGCATACTGGAATCAGAGATATAGATGGGCAAAAGGGCATATGCAATGCGCAATTAAACACTTGAAGAATGTATTCAAGGCTGAGCATCTATCTCTCTACGAAAAGATAGAGCTAACGTTACTGCTATGCATATATTTCATGCCGGTCATGGTTCTCGTTGCATGGATTATAGGAGTGGGGGCATATCTATCTCACGAAACAGTCTTCTTCACAACTAACCTCTGCCGATACTACTTCTTCGTTCTCTCAGTATTCACATACAGTACCATCGGGAACTTCGCTCCCTTCTTCGAGGTAGGCTCAGGAGCATATATGGATGAACGAAAGAGACTTCTATGGCTACTTCCAGCTCTTTCATTCGCCTTCTTCATAATGGTATTCTGTTGCACCAAAGCCTTAATAGACCTCATATTGACCAAGAATAAGATGCACAGATGGACGCATACAATCCATAACGGAAACGGATACAATCATATCAACGGCAAGAACGGCCGGCTCTTTAATGGAGGTGGGAGGCTGATATTATGAACTACCTAATATTCGTGCCGCTAATACTCCTCATCATTCCCTTCATTCCAGCATTCATTGAGTATCTTAAAAGAAAAGATAGGGGTCCACGTGAGATTCCAGAGCAGACAACATACGAGGAGACGCCTGACCTGAAGGATCTTCCCAAATCAACAGAGAGCAAACCTGAAATTTCCAGGATTGAGCGTGCTCGGGGAGACGCCCGCTTAAAGGCGGTTGGCGATATCATGCGAATAACAGGCGACATCAGCATTCCAGATGGAGCAGAGATCAATAATCACCTAATGGTTCATGGAAATCTGAAGGTAGGAAAGAAGGCCCATATCTACGGGAGTGTTAAGGCATTCGGCGATATAGAATTGGGCGAATCCACAATAGTTGATGGACATGTCCTCTCAGAGGGCGAGGTCAAAATAGGAAAGAATTGCATAGTTAAGGGCATAGTTGACTCGCTTAAGGATATAACTCTCGGAGAGAACGCCGTTGTAGAGGCAGTATCAACCGAAAAGACCGTGAAGGTAGGCCCAAACGCGAAGATAAACAGAAGGATACTCTCCGGCTCCTCAATAATTACTCTTCCAGGAGAAATAACAGTGGAAAAGCCCGCTAAGGCCGAGGAGGCCAAATTAAAGGTTGAACCACCCAAACCAGAAGCTGTCGAGGTTAAGGAGGAGATTCCAAAGCCAGCCCCCCAAATGCCTACTGCCATTGAAGAGAAGCCCGCTGAGGAAACCTTAAAGCCGGCTGAACTCGCTCCTCCCGCAAGGAAAGGGGAGATCGCCGAAGGAGAGATCCCATTTGAGGATCTCGATCCTGAAGTCGGCCACTTATATTTGTATGCTCCAACTAGATATGGAAAGACTTACCTCATTAAGAATTATATAATTCCGCGTTTAATGGGCAAGAAGAGGATCATAGTAATCGACAGCTACGGAGAATATCCATTTGAGCCATTCAACATAAATTACGATAAGACCATTCCGATCGTCGGAAGCGACCTCTTCAAGACGTTTATATCCTTCAATATTTGGGGAGATATTGAAGGCTTAATCAACAGCATGATAGATTATATCGCTAGGTCAGAAGGCAATATTTCGATCAGACCGAACATAATTGACGCTAAAGTTGAGAGACTAATCATAAGCGAATTTCTCAAGAGGATTACTCAAATTAGATGGAAGGCTCCCATACTTTTGATAATCGAGGAAGCCGACAAATACGATGTTATCAGCGCAGTAACCAGAGGAAGACACGCAAACATACAGGTCATATTAACAAGTGCAAAGAGGCTAATACCAGAAGTATTCTCAAACGCTCATCTTGTACTTGGAAGTATAAATCCATCACTAATTAGGAATTATGATCCGCATGTAGCAAAAGCCGTAACTAAGATCAGGAGACATGAGTTCATTTGGGAAAAGGATTACCACGACTGGAGAAAGTTCAGATTAGACTGGAGATCAATGAGTCAGCCCTCTCCAACTTCTAAGATCGCCGAGACCAAAACTGAAGTAGCTCCGGCTCAGACGGTGAAGCCGAAAATTGAGAGGCCGAAAGAGGTGATTGTAACTCCAAAGGTAGCCACCAAAGTAGTGAGCACGAAAGATAGAATTTTCAAGTATCTTGAGGAACGTATAAAAATGCTTGAGGAGAATAGGGGAATCTCGATTCGTGC
>QMXE01000103.1 GCA_003661975.1 Candidatus Bathyarchaeota archaeon | reverse complement strand
GAGACCGGAGAACTGATAATGAAAAATGGAAGAATACTCTAGACTACTAATGAAATGATAATTCCTTATTTTAGGAAAGAAATATATTTGGAATGAACAGAAAATATTCTCCCTCAACGCTAACAGATGAGATTCAAGGGTGATCATTTTGGGGAAGACCGTTGGAATCGATGACATGGCAGCCTATCTACCCAAGCTGTATGTAGACGCGGAGGAACTAGCTAAGGAAAGGAATATACCTCCAAGTAAGATTACGAAGGGATTGGGAATAGAAAGGCTGGCCATTCCGGATGCACATGAGGATGCCGCCACAATGGCGGCTATGGCGACCTTAGAGTTGATGGAAAAGAACGATCTCTCGCCAAAAGATATAGACTTTATTGAGATAGCAACCGAAACAAGCCCGGATGCCTCTAAGCCCATATCATGTTATGTTCAGGGAATGCTCGAGCAGATCTATGGCCGGGGAAGCTTTGATCATGTTGGCGCTCCAGAGACGAAGTTTGCATGTGTCGGGGCGACCTATGCATTAATCGATCGTTTAGCCTACATAGCGTCTGGATGGAATAGGGCTGAATACTCAATTGTAGTGGCAACTGACATCGCAAGGTATAGACTTAACTCTTCTGGCGAGCCGACTCAAGGAGCAGCGGCTATCGCATTGCTTTTAAAGGAGGAGCCGCGGCTATTGGCGTATGAACCGGAATTCACCGGTTTCGGAACGATAGATGACAGAGACTTTTTCCGGCCAGTCGAAAGTAAAACCGCGGTTGTTGACGGCCAATACTCTATAGGCTGTTATCTACGGGACATGAGGATCGCCGCTGATGCATACAAGCGTAATATGGTGAAGCTTGGAGTCCTCAAATCCCTCCGAGAAAGCGTAGTTGAAAAGATTGGTTTAGCATCTTTCCACACTCCATTTCCAAAGATGGCTCAATATGCATTCGCATCCTTCCTGATACACGACTGGAGGGGCCTTCCAAAATGGAAGAAGATAATAGAGAAGATAGGGCCTGAACCGAGCAGGGAAGGCCTATCAGACGTTGAGTTTTACATATCTGAAGAGTACAAGAATTTCAGGCGGAAATTCGTGAAGACTGAGGAGTTCCAAAGCGAATATAAGAGTAAGATAGAGAATTCCCTTATAGCGCTTAGGCAGATAGGCAATTCCTATACGGCCTCAGTCTGGCTCGGAGTTGAAAGCCACTTTGAAACGAGAAATGACGATCTAGCTGGAAAGAGATTTGGTATAGGATCCTACGGTAGCGGAAGCAGCGCCATAGTTTGCAGCTTTATAGTCCAGCCAGAATATAAGGAGGTCGTTAAAAAGATGGATCTTATGCGTAAGCTTGATGAGAGACAACGGATACCAATCGATGTGTATGAGGACTTACATGAAGGGAGACTCAAACTCCACGAGAGTGTAATTCCACCTAAAAACGAATTCGCTCTAGTCTCATTCGGCAATAAAAGCTATGATTATGGATACCGCTATTACAAATACATAACGTGAGCCTCCCCCTACTGAGGTGGGGGCTTCCAGCGTTCGGCTGGTGCTTTACGCCTCCAGTCACATCTGCCGGTTCGGGGGCTCACAGCTCCCCCATCCCATAGAGCTCATTACCCTATGGGCTATTGACGCTTCCAGTCTCGGGGCGTATGCCCCGTCATCGGCGACATGCCACACTCAAAATTTGCCAGTTACGCATTTAAGCCTTTATCGCAATTCATCTCCCCATTAAAGATGGGGAGTTTTCCTGCAGTATTCTTTATAAACCATAATGAACCCTTAATGGCCTGTTTTCCTGCGAGTAGCCTACAATTCTTCGGAGACGCAGACGTTTATGAACCTAATAATTCTAGGGTTTTAGCATGGGCTTGGCGCAATTCCACACAGGCATACATCATACGCCCTATTTTATTCCCTTGCCTTGAGTGATGAAGTTTGCAATGAAAGAATTGAAGCCGTTATTTCCTACGAGGGCTGCCATAAAGAAGCTCATGAAGGCTATCTCTAGCCAAGCCTTCGGTAGAATAAATGCTAGTAGGAATGGGCCGCCAACCCCAACGACGTATGGGAGTAGAACGGTAAAGTAAAAGATTGTGAAGAGACATTCCGGCACATAAGAGAGCAGAACTAATGGTATTGTTAAAAGGGAACGATTGGTTCTTCTCTCATTAATTTGAAAAGATTCACAGAGCATGCCTGCCGTAATCCCCGTTAAAGATTTTCCAATGGGTAATGCTACAAGAGCTAGCCAGCTACCAGATGGCGAGAGAGGACCATACTGAATTCCGGGGAGTATTCCTATGAGCAAGCCAGTTAAGAATCCTACAAGAGGACCCCCATAAATAGCCGCTATAAAAGTCGGTATATGCGATAGATCCAGAGAGACGCCGGGAACAATGGGCATAAGAAGTGAGGATATTAGGAATAGTATATTTCCAAGAGCTCCCATTAACGCTACAAATGCTATATGCTTTGAATTCACGGATAACCCTCCGTATTTTTGGTTTTTTGGATCATCTTCCTATTTAAGAGTTACTACTCAAAAATGAGTTAATCGATTAGACATCATCCTTCCATCATCTATCTGCATTTCCATTTCAACCCGTCAAGAAGATATTTCTCAACTTTACGAGTAGGAAAGGATTATGATTTGGATGGCTGATCAATTCAGATAGGCGGTCTTAGTTTATGATAATTCGTGCTCTGCTCGAATGCATAGGCAACTTTTAGGATCGTATCTTCATCGAATGGTCTTCCGATTATTTGCATGCCTACAGGGAGGCCATTCTTGAAACCGCAGGGTATAGATATAGCTGGACAGCCAGTTAAGTTTGCTGGAACCGTTAAAATATCACACATATAGAGCTTTAATGGATCATCTATTCTTTCACCAAGATTGAAAGGTAGAAGCGGCATTGTAGGTCCAACGATCACGTCAGCGTCTTTTAGAGCCCTCTCAAAATCCCTTCGAATGAGGGTTCGAATCTTCAGAGCCTTTATGTAATACTGCTCAAAATATCCGGCTGAAAGCGCATATGTCCCGAGAATTATTCTTCTCCTTACCTCCGCTCCGAATCCCTCCCGCCTATTCTTCGAGAAGACCTCATCAAAGCTTCCTCTAGCATTCTCGTCGCGATATCCATAGCGGAGACCATCGTATCTCGCTAGGTTTGAACTTGCCTCAGACATCGCGATTATATAGTATGCGGCGAGGGCATACTTCATCATTGGAAGCGAGATCTCAAAGCATGATGCCCCAAGATCCTCTAGTTTGTCTATGGCTTTCAGCACAGCATCCTTCACGGCATCTTCAATCCCCTCTCCAAAGAATTCACGTGGCAACCCGATCTTAATACCCCTCATATCATCCGGTAGGTTCTTCAAGTAATCCTTTGCAGGCAGATCTACTGATGTGCTATCTCTACTGTCATGGCCGCTTATGACTGACAAGAGCAAAGCGCAGTCCTCAACTGATCTCGTTAATGGACCGATCTGCTCAAGACTGTTAGCATAGGCTATTAGTCCATAGCGGCTGACAAGCCCATATGTCGGCTTAAGGCCGATGACTGAACAGTAGCTTGCGGGGCATCTTATAGAGCCTCCGGTATCCGAGCCTAAAGCCACAGTTGTCTCTTCCGCTATTACAGCTGCAGCGCTTCCACCCGAGGAGCCTCCGGGCACCTTGCTCAGATCCCAAGGGTTATGTGTGGCTCCAAAATAGCTGGTCTCGGTTGTCGATCCCATCGCAAACTCATCCATATTCGTCTTTCCGATTATTATGGCGTCAGCTGCTTTCAGCCTTTCAATTACGGTTGCATCATATGGTGGAACAAAGTTTTCGAGCATCCGTGAGGAGCATGTTGTTCGAATTCCTCTCGTGCAGATATTATCTTTAACAGCAACCACAACTCCAGCCAAGCTTCCGAGATCATCTCCCCTCCGAACTTTCCCATCGATCTCCCTTGCGGTTTCAAGAGCGTTCTCCTCAGCTACTGTCACAAATGCATGTATCTTCCCCTCGACACGCTTGATTCTCTCTAGGATCGAGTATAGATACTCCTCAGCTGATAGATCTCCGCTTCGGATCCTCTCCGAAACCTCAATAGCAGTTGACTTATGCAAATCAGACAAGATCGTCTCCTCATTTAGGATTGTCTAGACTATTCTCGGGGATTTAAAGAACCTGCCTTCTCTTTCCGGAGCATTCTTTAAGGCCTCATCATCTCTTAATGATTCTTGAACCTCATCTTCACGGTAGACATTGACAAGATCAAGAACATGATAGGATGCTGGAATGTTCTCCGTGTCAACCTCTCCTATGATGCTGAAATATTCAAGTATGCGGTTAAACTGTTCGGTGAAGAGAATCTCCTCTTCTCGAGTCAACTTTATATGTGCGAGCTCGGCTATATGCCTAACCTCCTCCACTGATACCCGACGATCCCTACTCATCCACACTCCTCTCCTGAAAGAGGAAACAACATGAATTCATCCATTTTAACCTCTATTCATAAGAGGAGGAAGTATATATTAACGTGAGGGACAGACATAATCTTTGTTATGAAAGAGCTTTTAAGCGTGAAGTTAAGTTTTCCAATTCCTCCTCTGAGAGCCATCCCTCCTCTGCGAGATCTTTCAATCCAGCCTTAACATCTTCCCTGAATGATCTCTGCTTTAGAAGATTCGATTTCGCGCATATCTTTAAGATAGTATCTTCAAGCACTGGGTTTTGTAATATCGAATTGACGAGCCTATTTAGTAGATTAGCGATGGGCAGCGAGTATTCCTGCAGTAATGATCTGACGGCGTAGGGTCTTAATGCCCGCTTTATCTTGCTGACTCCATCCATCGTATTCGCAATTGACGGTGGAAAGGAGACATACCTTTTCTTTAAGTCGCGGCTGTAGCATACAAGGAAGAACGGCATGTATGCCAATATGGTCTTTCTCTTGTAGGCTGGATATCCCATCTCTCTCAGATTCTTCAGGGCTAGTTTTCTTGCATCTATCAGCATATTTATCTGCCCGATGATCTTAGAGGTAAAGTCTTCAAGTGATTCTGCAGCCTCACGGCTCATCTTTATCTTTGCATCACGGGCAGCCTCCAGCCTCTTAACTTCCATTAGATACTTCTCTGCTTTAGATGCATATTCTGATTTGAGCCTAGAGATCTCGAAGTTTCGCTTAGAATTCACCTCCTCTATTTTCTTCCCTATTTCCTCCAATTTCTTTTCTATCTCAAGAAATCTCATTTTAGATGACTTTAGCCTTTGACGCCAATATTCTT
>QMXE01000102.1 GCA_003661975.1 Candidatus Bathyarchaeota archaeon | reverse complement strand
GGTGAGGAGTCCAAGATAGAGATCCTAAACGAGTTTCGGGATGGCTTAACTGGAATAGAAGAGTTCTCACATCTCATCATCCTATACTGGATGCACAGGAGGGATAGCGAGGAGGAGCGGAGGACGCTGCTCGTCTATCCGAGGAGGCATGCAGTGAAAGTGCTTAAGGGAGTATTCGCCTGTAGAAGCCCTTCACGTCCAAATCCAATAGGGTTATGCGTCGTGGAACTCGTTAGGGTCGAGGGAAACACGCTAACCGTCAGGGGCTTAGATGCCTTCGAGAACTCGCCGATCATAGATATAAAGCCATATCTCCCACGTAGCGACTCCATTCCAGATGCAAAGGTGCCTGAATGGACAAGATAAGCGGAGTTCATGTCAGATTATGTGGACTGCAGATGCCTTAAAGGATAAATAGACATCCAAGCCCCTCTTTAGGCCCATCTCCAAGAATGACCTCTTTGTGATTAATGCAACAAACGTTACCGACTTCACATTCACAATCAAACTTATGAGCGAGCCCATATCTATGAAGTCTGAGATCCTCCCCTTCAATGTATTCCTCATGCTCGATCTGAGGGGCTGCCGGGAGACTATGATATCATCAGGCCTTATTCCAACGATGCACTCTCCGGTTCTATCCGTTACGGCCTCTATTCTCACTCCCCCAAGATCAAATTCTGCTATTCCATTTCGGCTTTCAATTATTCTCGCATTGAATAGGTTTTCGAATCCTACGAACCTCGCTATGAAAGTATCTTTCGGCCTGCGGAAGACCTCCTCCGGATTGCCTACCTGAATTATTCTGCCATTTCTCATCACGGCCAAGCGATCAGCGAGGACGTAAGCCTCAACCTGATTATGCGTAACATGAATAACTGTGACTTTAAGTTCCTCATGTAGCCTCTTCAGTTCATCCCTCATGAGCCGCTGCGTATTCGCATCTAAGGCGCTCAGCGGCTCATCCAGCAGTAGAAGTTTAGGTCTTAACACGAGTGCCCTCGCAATGGCCGTCTTCTGCATCTCACCGCCACTCAGCGTCATCGGAAGCCTATCCCGCAGATGCGTGAGGCCCATAAACTCCAATATTTCAGTCACGATCCTCTCACGCTCATTTTTGGGCATAGCACGCATCCTCAATCCGAACTCAACGTTCTCATAGACGGTCATGTGGGGGAAGAGCATATAATCCTGCGGGACATATCCTATGCCTCTCCTTTCAGGCGGAAGATCAGTTACATCAACGCCGTCGATCAGTATCCTTCCAGAGTCCGGCTTATGGAAGCCGGCTATCAACTCGAGCAGAAGGGTCTTCCCAGCACCTGTAGGACCCAAGATTATGAAGTATTCCCCGTCCTTGATCCTCAGATTTACATCACATAACGAGAAGTTCTCCCATCTCTTCGAGAGATTCTCAACTTTAACTTCCACGACTGTCAATCCCCGCTAATATACGGGCTTGAGAGGCCTAGTCGCAATGGCCTTAACGGCCATGAATATCAATACCGCCATTATTATAAGCAGCGATGTTACTGGAATGGCAGCCGTCAATCCCTCATTAATGAATACCTCATAGAGGTATACTGGAGCCGTCTTTGGGATGTTCGCGAGGATTATCACGGCTCCGAACTCGCTTATAGCCCTCGCCCACGTAAGCAGACATCCAGTCAATATTCCTCTAAATGCAAGTGGGAAAGTCACATGCATGAATGCTCTGAATCTTGAGGCTCCCAGGCTTCTGGCGACATTCTCCATCTGGGGATTCACGGCCTTAAAGGCATCCTCGGCTGATCTTATCATGAAGGGCGCGCTTACAAATGTCATTGCCAAGACAACTCCGAAGAGCGTATCTATGAAGCTTATGCCCATTCCCGAGAGGAGCCTTCCCAGAGGAGCCTTCGGGCCGAAGAGCAGCAGTAATGCTATTCCAGCAGCATCATGCGGAATAAGTATTGGAAGATCTATTGATGCATCAATAATGCTCTTTCCAGGAAAGCTGAATCTTGCAAGTATGTATGCAAGTGGAATGCCGAATGCAAATGTGATCAAAGTGGCCAGTAGAGCCGCATAGAAGCTCATGAATATCGCATCTCTCGTTTCTGGACGCATAAGCGCAGAGATCATCCTATCAGGAGATGCAATTACAGTATTGATTATCGGCAGATATAGAAAGATGAGCATGAGGAGGCCTAGGATTCCAGAGGCGATTATGAATGGACTCTTCTCTGCAATCCAAGCTTCACCCATCACATTTCACCCAGCAACCTCTGAACATATCCTCTGAGTTCAGATGGAACCCTCGATGGATCATCCGTGTAGGCTGGATATATGGCGTTCTGCCCGCACTCCTCAATTATCCTCCTCCCATCCTCACTCAGCATAAACCTGATGAATGCCATGGCATCATCGACGTTCCTAGCATTCTTCGGGATTGTCACACCGTAGAGTATGGGAGCCCCTGCTATCAATACTCGCCTATCACCCTTAATTATCGTAACCTTAGCCTGCCTATAATAGTCACGCATCGTCCAATTACTAAGGTTTATCTCATCCGGCAACTCCACATACTTGAGGTTATGCTGAATAGCGACTGACTTATACTCGAAGGCATAATCTATCTGGCCTGACTCAAGTAGGGCTAAGAGCTCAACTGATTTAGGCCTAATGACGGTTCGCTTATGCTCGGATAGAGTCTTGTTTATCGACGGATCCCCATAATATATTGATGCTAGCTGAATGACCATTAATGCCCTATAGCCGCATGGATCACAGTTTGGATCGGACCTTCCGAATGCAACATCCTCTCTACTCAGAATCTTATACCAGTTCGTAGAGTTTATCTCGTCTCCATACCTGCTCTTATCCGTGTAGGCTATAACCATCTCATTCGAGGCAAATATCAAAACCCAATCAGCATGCTGATCATACATCATCTTGGGAATGAGAATCCAGTCTGCGACGAAGAGCAGATCGCAGCTCCTGCCTAGATCCGTTATCTTCCTCACAGCATCAACGCTGCCAGAAGACTCAAAGTTCATATGAATCCTCGGATGAACCTTCGAGAATTCCCCACCAAGCCTATGCAGGGGAATCGATAGGCTTCCAGCATGAAACACCGTCAGATATTCTGGAAATAGGTATCCCGCCTGATACGAGTAGATTAGACCTCCAAGAACAATTATTAATAGTGCCGCGGAGACTATTATGGTCTTTCCGGTCATCTGGATCATCGTTATGCATGATTATTCATATCAGTGATGAGAATAAATAATATAAAAGTTACGCAACAAACCTTACAGGGGATTTTTAAGCATCCCAAAACTAATACTTTAGGCGTCGGCTGGTGCATCAATGAAGATCCCACAAATAAAAGAGCTAAGGTACGCCATGATACCCGTAGTTCTCACAATACCGATCATTCTAGCAGACATTGCAATTGGAGATTTGAGGCTATTCACCCTAATTAATCGTGGAATGGCAAATCCAATCCTCGATGTGCTCTGCGGATACTTTTCAGCCGCGCTCTTCATCTTCACCGCGATCATATCGCTCATAATTCAATTCTTCAGCAGTAATGAAAAAGAGAGTAGACTTAACAGTTTAGCCACGGGATTATTAGCCATCACTTCCGCATTCATCGCCTACTATGTTGGTTCGCTCCTAAAGTTGACGTTCAGAAGGCCGAGACCATCCGAGGTTTTAGATGCCAGAATCGTCGGCTTGCTACATACAAGCACATTCTCCTTCCCCTCAACGACTACGATGTTCGTCTTCGGATTCGCCCTGCCAATACTATATGAGAAGCCCAAAGCTGGATTATTACTCACATTTGAGGCGTTATTCGTCGGCTTCTCAGTCATGTATGCCGGATTCCATTATCCATCCGATGTCATCGCAGGCATTCTCCTCTCAACAGGCCTAACGATCATATTGAACTATACAAAGAGGATATTTTTAGCCCGAATCATGCAGAAGAGCCGAGAATATTGTTCTCTTTAAGAGCAAATGAATTCGAGACATAACGCTTATACATGAAGATCTGGGATCGATAAGCAGTGAATGTCATGTCCACCCCGCTAGAAAAGATTAGATTCTCATATAAGATCTGGCTTGAGAGTGATGGGAGATTCATACTGGGCAGGGGAGGAGCGAGGATCCTGAAGGCAATAGAGGAGGAGAAATCGATCTTAAAGGCTGCCGGGAAGCTCGGCATGTCCTACCGGTATGTGTGGAGCTATATTGAGAGGATCAATAGGGCGTTAGGTAAGCCTGTAATCGAGACGTTCCGAGGTGGTAGGCGTGGGGGTGGAGGCGCAACATTAACTGAGCTAGGCCGAGACCTATTAAGGAAATACATGCACATGGACGAACACATAAATAGGCTTTTAAGCGGGGAATGTTCTGGCGGCGTCAAGAATCAATTTAAGGGCATAATAAGGGGCTTAGAGAGGAAAGACGGATACGTCGAGGTTAAGATCGAGTTTGAAACCCAAAATGTCATAACTGCTATGATTTCTGAGGCAAAGCTAGAGGAGTTAGATGCTCGGCTAGGAGATGCGATTGAAGTGACTATAAGATCCTCGGATATTCACATCAGAAAGAGCAACTGACAAACCCGAAAAGCTTAACTTTCAAAAGGGCAGTTCTAAGATTGCATTTGGAGAGGATTGAATTGGGTGGATGTCAAAAAAGCCCGATAAGGGTATCCGTAGTCTTTACCTGCAATGAGCCCGATAAACCTGGGTGGCCATACATAAATTATGACTGTGATGGAAGAGCCGAGAGATTAATGGAGATTCTACGTATGGGCCTTCCAGACTTCGAGTTTACACATTACGTATTCCGCCATAAGGAGGAAGTTGATGGGATTGACTGGGAGAGATTCGATGGCATAGTCGTTTACATGATAAGTGGAAATTGGAGGGGGATAGCCGAGAGGATAATCGAGATGGGAAGACCCACGATCCTAATTGACGACTTATTTGGCGGCTCAGGCGGATTCTTAAGGGCACACTCAATCTCCAGAAGAAAGAACCTTCCAGTAGTCGGAGTCTCCTCATCAAACATGAATGATGCAATAGATGCAATTAGGCTTTTAGGAGTCATTAAGATGCTTAGGAACTCAAAGATACTCGACGTAACTGATAGGGACATATCTGACATTTCAAGGGACATCAGGGATACGTTTGGCATTGAGATCATAAAGATGACATCGAATGAGCTGAATGCATACTATGAAAAGACCGATGAGGCTGTGGCTGAAAATATAGCGGATAAATGGATAAGAGAAGCATTGAAGGTAGTTGAG
>QMXE01000101.1 GCA_003661975.1 Candidatus Bathyarchaeota archaeon | reverse complement strand
GGAGTATACTTCGCCGCGCGTATACTGCCGCTCTTCTTCTATGCGTATTGGATGCTGAATTATTCTGAGGCCAGCGTATTCTTTACCTTAACAGCCGCGATCGGCGCATTCACGGCTTTTTTGGCTGGAACTCAAGCTATGGTCTCATTGGAGTTGAAGAAGGCGCTTGCCTATTCAACCATGAGCCAGATAGGCTACATGATGCTTGCACTCGGCGTTTCAGGCTTGAATGCGGATACTCTGGCCTTAGGAGTCTCAGCCGGGATCTTCCACCTCATAAGCCACGGAATCTTCAAGGCAGCCCTATTCCTATGTGCTGGCGTGCTGATCCACGTTTCAAGCTCCATCTACATGCATGGGATGGGCATAGACAGACGTAATATGCCGTTAACTTGGCTCTTCATGTGGATAGCGTCCCTATCGCTTATCGGCGTTCCCCCGCTCTCTGGATTTTGGAGTAAGGATGAGATCTTAGTTTCATGTCTAGAGAGCGGTCAGCCCCTAATCTTCACTGTTGCCCTAATAACCGTTGCGATAACGAGCTTCTACACCACACGGATGATGGGAATGACATTTCACAGCGGGGAGAGACACTCAGAGAATAAAAGACTGGAGGCGAGCTTATTGATGCTCATTCCATACGGCTTACTAGCGGCCTTAACGGTTATACTTGGGCTAATGGGACCTTGGATCGGCAATTTCCTGAAGGGGACCTTCCACAGATACTATACCGAATATTATGGATTAGCATTTAGCGATACGGTTTCGCGTGGTATCCACGGCGACGTGATGAGCATCATTATTCCAGCGGTCTCCATATTAATGATCGCGGTTGGCTTTGTTCCAGCCCATAAATTATACGTTTCACGTCGGCTTAAACCTGAAGAAATCCTGCGCAGACATGTATTCCTACATAAACTCCACGGGTTCCTTTGGAACCGCTGGTATATCGATCCATTTTATAACAGAGTATTTGTTAGGGGTATGCTTCGTCTAAGAAGGCCAATCGTCAAATTCGTTGAAAACCCGATAGACTTCACACTTAACATTGGAGTTCCAACATTCTTTATATTCGCCAGCAGGTGGCTACGCAGAGTCCAGACGGGAATGCTCTCCATGAATATGCTGTATCTATTGACCTTTTCGGCCGTTATCTTCATTGTTTTACGGTTGGTGGTGCCGTGAAATGCTGCTGATTCCATATACTCTACTTCAAATAGTAATCGTACCGATAATCTCCGCTCCGATAATAGCCTTGATTGGAAGGAAGATCGGGAAGAAAGCGGGATGGATAGCTGCCGCTGTACTGGCGTACACGACGATACTCTTGCTGAATGTAGGCATTGAACTATGGGATGGGGCTGCTTCGATAATAGAAGAGTACAAATGGAGCACGGAGATCTTCAATTTACAATTCGGCTTTCTAGCTGATAATCTCAGCTTTCCAGTCGCCTTAGCGATGAATTTGGTCTGCATCACGCTTGTTATATACTCGATAGAATATATCGATCATAAGATCCACACGATTTATGGGGGAGAGAGCAAATCTCTAAATGCATTTTACTATCTTATGTTTATGTTTTTCGCAACTGGATTCAGCGGGATCTCCTTCTCAACAAATCTGATTGAAGTGTATCTCTTCTTAGATTTGCTACTCATCCCCCTTTATTTTTTAATAGACCGTTTTGGATATCGCTATCGTCACAGAATAGCGATTATGTGTTTTATATGGGGATTTATTGGAGGAATTCTATTTCTGATAGGGTCTGTTTTGGCATATTCTCAGACTGGAAGCTTTTTGATCTCGGATCTAAGAAGTCTTATTGGAAAGCCGCTTGCTCTATGGGCTACTACGTTTCTGCTTCTGGGAATGCTGGTTAAGCTTGCGGTATTCGGCTTCCACGTATGGTTACCGTGGGTTCACGCTGAGACTCCAACATGCATCGCCGGTATACTAGCGTCGATAGTGGGAATAGAGAATTATTTAATGGCGAGGATCCTTCATCAGAACCTTCTGGGCGTATTTAAGGTCTTTAGCACGCCATTGATGATTTGGGCTTTAATAACTATGGTTTATGGGGCTCTACTCACTTTAGCCCAAGACGATATTAAACGTTTATGTGCATGCTCAACCATAAGTCAAACAGCATACTCCATTCTTGGATTATCAAGTTGCACTCCATACGGAGTGAGCGGTGGGATCTTCTACTTTATAAGTCATTCCATAGGTAAAACTGTGATCTTCTCGGCTGCCGGAATAATAGTGTATAGGACTGGAATTAGGAACATGAAGGAGATGGGGGGCTTGGCAAAGAAGATGCCCATAACAGCCGCCCTCTGGATATTAGGCTCCATGATCCTCTCCGCGTTCCCGCCACTAAGCAGCTTCCAAGCCGAGTGGATAATGTTTACTGGAATATTCCAGCAGGGAATCCTAAAATTATCAAACTTGATTATAGCCGCAATCGGCATCTTTGCGACCTTCCTCACCGTAGTTTATACTTTCTGGCCTGCAATGCGCATATTCTTCGGCCCAACGCCGAAACATTTAGATAGTGCTACTGACGCTCCATACTCGATGGCAATACCATTACTCATTTTAGCCTTCGTCTCCTTCATTCTTGGAGTTCATCCCGAACTGATAATGCATTTTCTATCCTCGATTACCTAATGCGGTCTCGGCCTTATTCAGCGTAAATCTTCAATAGAATCACTGTTCTCAAAAGGAGTTGCCGAACTTGATTTTAAAGCGTCCGCAACATTTTTCCTTAATGTCTCCTAATGAAAAATCGATTGGTGAAGGGGCTTGCGGAGAATTAAGATTGGATCTGAAGGGGAGAGTCTAAGCGTATTTTGGGGTGACATTCACATACATACCGGATTCTCACATTGCTTCTGGCTTTGGGAGAGGGAGGGCGGAGAACTCGATGAGATGTATGAATTCGCCCGGGACAAGGCCAGATTAGACTTTGTCTCCCTCACCGATCATAGCGGAGATATAACAGAGGATATTTGGAGACAAATGCAGGAAAAGGCATCTGAATATAACTCTCCTGGAAGATTCGTGACTTTTCTCGGTTATGAATGGTCCGTGAGCCAGCGTGGACCCTGGAGAGCATAGGAATGTCTATTACCTTGAGGATTCCATGCCGGTCTTCAGGCAGGATAAGATTAATACTCCAAGCATGCTCTTTGAGGCTTTAAGTAAGAGGGGGATAGAGGCTCTTGTAATTCCGCATCACAGCCCATTAGCCGTTGCATATACGAATTGGAACGAGCATGATCCGAGGTTTGAGCCTGTAGTTGAGATCTGCTCGCTCTGGGGAGTATTCGAATACTTTGGAAATCCGCACTACTGTAGAGCCACCGATAGCCTCCCAGGAAACTTCTATAGGGATCTTCTTAAGCGCGGATTTAAGCTTGGAGCCATAGCTTCAAGTGACAGTCACATTAACAATCCCGGAGTATACAGGGATCCCGATCTCCGCTGCGTCTTTAAGAGGGAGATAAAGCAGGATAAGAATCCGCTGTCCATAAAGCTCCCGAAGATCAGGCTGGAGGGAGGCTTCCCCCTAAATCCCATAAATCCATGCTATGCAGGAGTCTATGCTGAGGAGCTTACGCGAGAAGCATATTTGAGGCCTTCAAAAAGAGGAGGGTCTTTGCGACTGCTGGAGGAAAGATCCTGATAGGCTTGATGGTTAATGAGAGATTTATGGGTGGAGAATTGACTCTGGAAAAGACTGAGTCAGTCAGGATTGAGGGATGGGCTGAGGGAACGGATAGGATCGAAAGGATCGAGCTGATCAAAAATAATAGGGTCATTCATGTTGAGCCGGCTGACCGGAGGGAAGTTAGATTTCACTTTGAGGATGAAAGGATCAATGAGAGGTATAATTACTATTATCTGAGGCTTATCCAGGTTGATGGGAAAATGGCATGGTCAAGCCCAGTATGGGTGACATGCCTTGACAAGCCTGACTTATCAATACACCTCACCTCAACCTCAGAGAAGTTTCCCAAGAGCCAAGTTGATGAGGCGAGACGTCTAATCTTGTCTAGAGGCCGCACATATGAGGGGCTGGCGATATTGACGGAACGAGAAGACAGCTGCAAATTTAAGGTAAGAGTACTGTTTAGGAGGGGTGTGAGGGGGAGATGGTGCTCGGGCAAGATAAGAATATACAATTACATTCGATACTCCGCTCTCCCATTCAACTTTAGCCCCCATCGCATAGATGATGTTAGCGACCTATTCACGGATGATGGATATGGAACCTTAGAGTGGTTTGTGAATTTATCTGAGGAGTTTAAGGGCTTAAGTCTATACGTCGTATCCCCAATCGATGAAGTGCCTAAAATTGAGGTCAAAGCGCTCATAGATGACTCATTACCATTCGAAAAGACGATTCTGAACGGAGAGATCATCAGGCCTCATGAGAATGGCAAAGTGGTCCTCAACGAAGAACACTTCAGAAGATTATGAGATCTCCATGTGAAACTCCATATATACGGCTAGGAAGCCTACATTCTTACCTCTTGTTTTCCTCCCGCCTAATATACTCTTCAAATGCTTCCTCTATATATTCACGGAATGTCTTTTCTCCCCATTCACATTCCAAACCAACCTTTCTATACAGATTTTCTATCATCAGCCTCTCTATTACAGCCGCTCCTCCACCCATGAGATCCTTCAAGCCCGTAATGAAGTATTCAGGTCTGCTAAGAATATCATTCTTTTTTAGGCCGTATTTGAGCTCGAGAAAACGAAGGATCGAGTCGCCGAATCTCACGCATTCAACGAAAGATTCAACTAGGAGATTAATGAATCTTCTTTTCTCCTCCTCAGAGGGGGTATGCCGGCCGCTCTCAGACTTTTCTTTCTCATCCATACCTCTCACGCTCATGTCATCTGAGTGAGTCTTGGCAGTGGGTATGGGCTGGCCTGATCTATCTCTACGGCATACAGGGCGGTTCTGGGTTTACATCCATACAATAATGGAGTTCCATGATCCCTGATGAGCTTTAAGTGAATGTCTGAAAGGGCTGCTGCCCTTTTAGATACATGCTCCACTCCCGGACCTACTATTCCTATCGTTAAGTTTCCCTCCCTTCTAGTCCTAGCGACTGCCATTCCGAGAAGCCTTCTTAGACCTCTAATTCCATAAGTTATTTCCATCATGTCGATCGATACGAACTCGAGGATTGGCTGGCCAGTCCGATTTTTTAACTCCTCGATCGTCCTTACCCATACGGCGTAATCCTCCATTATATCCTCGCCCTTCACCTTGATCAAGTATGGACTTTCCATCCCGTCCCCAGCGGATAATCCAAATACCCTTAAAAGGCCGTTGAGCTCATCATCCGTGAAGCCATACATTCTCTTCATCTTAGAT
>QMXE01000100.1 GCA_003661975.1 Candidatus Bathyarchaeota archaeon | reverse complement strand
TTTGAGTGGAAGGGAAAATATTATGAGGGACTACGTCAGGAAGAGGTGAAGGCGCTAAATCCAGACATGTTCCTCGTGATACTTGATGATCTCATAAGGGTCAGGGAGAGACTGAAGAGTGATCCGCAGTGGAGGGAATATGACTTCACGCTCGTAGAGCTTGCCCATTGGAGGAGAGCCGAGATAACGGGAGTCTATAACCTCTCCCGCCTCTTCATTCCTCATAAGGAATTCTTTTTGGTTGCGAGGGAGCATGGCGTCTCACTCTTAGAGGATCTTATCTTTAATCGTCATAAGAAGAAGATCTATTTGAGCCACCCAATAACTGGAGAGGATAGATTGTTCTTTGAGGGGGTTAGGAGATTCGCTGAGACCCTACAGCAGTACTATGCGATCTTCGATCCCTACATGATCAAGGATTGGGATATGGTTGAGGCTTGGAGGAAGATGAGAAACGAGGCTTTAATGATGGGTAAAGATGTGCCGGACAGGATCAATGTGGAGATAGAGTATGCGGATGGCCAAAGGAGCTATGAGCTTGAATCATGGGATATCGAGACTGCAATAAAGAATATCAGAGCGCAGATCATCGATACGGACTATAAGATAATAGAGAGCTGCGACTACGTGATAGTATATCATCCTCGAGAGGAGATATCGGCTGGCGTGATGTGCGAGATGATACAGGCTAAGGGAATGGCCAAGTTTGTATACGTATACTACCCGTTCGAGCCAAGTCCATTCTTCGAGTGGTACTCGACAAAGATATTCCATGATGAGGATGAGATGATCAGTTTTCTTAAGGAGATCGCTGGAAAGGAAATAGTCTCATAACCCGTAGTTAATGCGAATTTTTAACTCTCAAAATTTTTAGCAGTTGATGATGACGGGTTTATTATGAAGCGGATTGGAATTGTCGGGTCTGGTCGAATGGCCCTCCGAAGAGGTAAAGCTCTCCTAGATACGGGAAAGGCTGAGATAGTCGCGGTTTCATCAAGGAATATTGAACATGCGAAGAGGGCAGCTCAGAAGCTCGGAGCGGAAAGATACTTCGACGATTACCATAAAATGGCCAAATTAGAACTTGACGCTCTACTAATCGAGGTTCCACATGTGGCTCAGATAGATGTAATTAGATGGGGAGTTAATGTTGTATCTGGAATACTGGTAGGCGCGGCCTTGGCGGTTAACTTAAGAGAGGCATTAGAGATCGAGAAGCTTGCCCAAGAGAATGATTGCTTGATCGAGGCTGGATATAACGCGAGATACGATGCTCTCTGGGAGAAGGTGAAGGAGATAATTGGAGGAGGCTCCCTTGGAAGGCCGGTTATGGCTCAGAGCATCGCGCTTTATCCAGCATCACCGTCTAGCTGGTATTACAAAGAGGGGGAGAGCGGAGGGATGCCTCTAACCCACATGACATACTGCTTCATAAACCCCGTCAGGTGGATTCTAGGGC
Organism: Candidatus Bathyarchaeota archaeon; assembly: GCA_003661975.1. Taxonomy (GTDB): domain Archaea; phylum Thermoproteota; class Bathyarchaeia; order Bathyarchaeales; family DTEX01; genus B63. Next base: position 3,941 of record QMXE01000100.1, on the reverse strand, counting down.
GAATAATCGAAGTCTCAGCATCTGCAAGTCAGCCTCTTCATAAGGGAAATGATTTTGTTAAGGAGGAGATGTGTGCTGCTATATTGCGCTTCCAAAACGATTGCATATACTCAATGGTGGCCGGATATATAGCCCCGCCTAATTTCCCAGGCTGGGAAGTTAAATTCGTATGCACGAAAGGAGGGCTTGAGATCTCACGGCTGGAGAGATCTCTCAAGGTATATCGGGATGGGGAGGTTGAGGAGATGGATTTCTCATCTCATCCATCATCGCTTGTTAGGCAGGCGGAGGTATTCCTCAATGCTCTTGATGGGAAGGCTAAGTGTCTAAACCCGCCGAGCGATGCAAAAATAGATGTAGCCATAGCGGAGGCAATAAGAAAGGCCGCGAGGAACCATACAGTGATAAGATTGGATGAGTCAATTTTTAATTATATAGAGGCTAAAAAATGTTGTTAGTGACATAAATTGGATTATGACGATCAGCGGCGGAGGCTTCTAAGAGATCTCTCTAAGACGTGGGTGCTACAAAGGTTAAGGTGGATTGAGTTATCTGCGATTCCCGGATGGATAGGATCGAGGGTTGCCACGGCCTCTAGGTATCAGCATTCACTTGCCGTTGGGAGGCTCTCGCTTCTGGTTTCGGGCGGAGATGCTGATGAGCAGCTCCTCCTCACAGCAGCGGTAACTCTTCATGATGTCGGAGTAGGCCCCTTTCCTCATCTCTCGGATCAGATCATGCGTGAGATCCTTGGCTTCACTCATGAGGGTGCTGTGAGATTCGCGTTTGAGAATAGCCCCCTGAGGGATTCTATGGTACTCGAAAATTATGGGTTAAGCCTTGATGAGGTTGCATCGATAGTTGAGGGGAGGCATAAGCTCTCAAGGTTTCTGTATGGCTTTCCGGATTTAGATAATGCAGATAACATTTATCGTTTCATAATTAGCATTCCTGGGAGGCCATTGGGAGATCCATCCTATAATCCATCCGAGATTGCAAGGTCTATGCATATAGATCACGGGGTATCGATTCCAGATGATCTAAAGAGAAGATGGATGGGAGACTTTAGGAAGGCTTATTCGTATCTCTGGAATGACAGGCTAAATATGATCGGATGGACCATGCTAGGCAGGGCTCTCAGGCTTCTCAGGGAAGAACTAACCCCAAGATTCTTCAGGTTGACAAACAAGTCTGCCTATCGTCTAATTAAGATGAAGATTCCAGAGTTAGCTAATGGACTGGAGGAGAGGAAGTTTAGGATAATCTTGGATCAGAAGTATGCTGAGCTTAGGGGTGAGGCTCGGAGGCTTATGGATCCAAGGAATATTTATGAGTTTGAGGAGAGGCTCTGTAAGGATTCTGGTCTTGAAGATTGGATGGTCGGCTTAACGGTTGATCAGCCTACGCTGGGGGAGAGGCCGGATCACTGGAGGATCTATCTGGTATGCTATGGAGGCGATGAAAGGCCCAAGAGGCTACTTATGGATATACTCTCAGAATCTACTCCCTTCTCTTCTTCCGGATAGGAGAAAAAGATTAATTATCTCCAGCGGATCCTCAAGTTTAATAAATCTGCGGATCAGCCTGTAGTGATGGTGGACTGAAGGCTTTGCCTAAGTTCAGATTGGAGTTTAACGGAGCAATATGCAGGTGGTGCCGTAGTTGTGAACTTATATGTTCATTGATTCATGAAGGCGCCTGCTCTCCCTCACTGTCGCGTATCACGATCACAATTGATCAATTCAATGCTGAGGTTTCAGCTGACTTCTGTAGGCAATGTGATAATCCTGCATGTCTAAGGAGCTGCCCAGTCGAGGGCGCGATGGTAATTGATGAGAGAACAGGGGCAACATTAATCGTTGAGGATCATTGTAATGGCTGTGGCTCATGCGCCGAGGCATGCCCATTCAATAAGGAGGGAACGGTGATCAAATTCAATCCGGAGAGGAAGGTCTACTTTAAGTGTGATCTCTGCGGCGGGAAGCCCGCTTGCGTAGATGCCTGCCCAACTGGGGCTCTAAGACTAAAGGAGATTGAGAGGTGAATGGTTTGGCTCCTTACGGATGGACCGGAAGGCTCCTCAGGGTCGACTTGACCAATGATAGGGTGTGGACTGAGGATTCGCTGGGGATCGCGAGGAGATTTATTGGCGGTAGGGGAGTGGCGGCTTGGATTGGATGGAGGGAGATCCCGCCTGAGATAGATGCGTTCCACCCGGAGAATAGATTGATCTTCATGACTGGCCCCCTCACTGGAACTTTATCTCCAGCCTCTGGAAGAATTGTTGTCTGCGGCAAGGCTCCACAATCATATCCGAGGATCCATTATACCCGGTCTAATATGGGTGGACATTGGGGTCCAGAGCTGAAGTATGCTGGTTTTGATGGAATTGTAGTTCAGGGTAAGGCTCAATCGCCAGTTTACCTTTGGATAGAGGATGGAGAGGCCGAGATCCTCGATGCCAACTGGCTCTGGGGATTAGATACGTTCGAGGCTCAGAAGAGGCTGGTGGAGAGGCATGGCAGGGGAACGCAGGTCTGCTGTATAGGGCCTGCCGGGGAGAACCTTGTTAGGATAGCCGTGATCCAGAGTGGAATGGAGAATGCCGCTGGACAGGGCGGTTTAGGGGCTGTTATGGGCTCAAAGAATCTGAAGGCTATAGCCGTTAAGGGATCCGGGAGAGTTGAGGTTGCTAGGCCTAAGAGGCTGATTGATGTCTGCAATCAGATTAGGAGGCTTAGGCCTCCCAGCTCGGATGTTCAGCCGGATAGAAAGGCATGCTCAATGGCATGCACATACCAGTGCTCAATGAGAATTTATAGGACGAGGAAAGGCGAGACTGTGGCTTTCCACTGTTGTTCTCCCGGCGTATCATTTAAGCCATTAGAGAAGGGAGCTGAGGTTGAGCTATTATGCGATAAGCTCGGCTTGAATCGCTGGGAGATAGATTGGATGGGGATCAGAAAGGAGAGAAGCTGGTTTGGGAAGGCCAAGAAGAATGGCATATTATCCGATGAGGATTTCGGAATGTCCCTCAATCCTGAAGATCCAGATTTCTGGCTTAAACTACTGCGTAAGATAGCGTATAGGGAGGGAATCGGAGATATCCTAGCGGAGGGAATGCCGAGAGCCGCTGACATGCTAGGTAAGGGATGGGATGAACTTCCACATGTAGCTCATGGATATGCGGCTCACTGGGACGGCCACCTCTATGGTCAACCGAGGTTTCCGCATTGGCTCGTCTCAGCTCTTATGTGGGCAACAGATACTAGGGATCCGCTCGTCCATGGATATGCGCAGGAGCTGGCTAGATGGTACAGGTATGGCGGCGGCCCCCTAACGATGAAGGAAATCGAGAGGATCTCTGAGAGGGTTTATGGCTCCAGATTGGCCGTCTCCCTTGACAGCGGATACGAGTGTAAGGCCAAGCCGGCCGTATGGCATCAGAATAGGGATGCAATTAAGGATTCCCTTCTCGTATGTGATCAGATGGGATTCCCGCTGGTCTATTCTAGGGATGGATACGGGGATACCGGGGCTGAAGCTAAGCTATTCTCAGCCGTTACGGGCATAGACCTAACCGAGGCTGAACTCGATAGGCTCGGTGAGAGAATAATAAATCTTGAGAGGGCAATCATGGTTCGTGAGGGATGGACGAGAAGGGATGATGAGGCAGTGATCCCATACTTCGAGAGGCCCGATGTGGAGGGCATAGGCATGGATAGAGCGAAATTCCAGAAGATGCTCGATGAGTATTATGAACTGAGGGGGTGGAACAAAGTGAACGGCTACCCGACAAGGGAGAAGCTCGAGGAGCTAGACCTAAAGGAGGTCGCGGATGAACTCGATAGGCTCGGCTTGCTCGGCTAAAAAAGGCTGATTGGATACGCAAAAATTTTCACATCAGATTGTTAAGTCTTATCCACGGCAAATATGTCAGA
>QMXE01000099.1 GCA_003661975.1 Candidatus Bathyarchaeota archaeon | reverse complement strand
TTGCTTCCAAATCTAAACCGATGAGTTATTAACCTATTAACTTTAATGGCCCATCTTAAATCTCTGCCCTTTCTAGCCCAGGAACTAACCATTCGGGGGAATGGAAAGCGATAAAAGCTGGCGTTTAATTCTACAGCGTTTAGTCCGGAATTAGCAACAAACCAGTCGAGGCTGCCTCCCTTATTCCAGAAATAGCTCCAACCGGAAGTTCCGACATAAAACTCCAAATTTAGCACCAATAATATTCTGCGACTAAATAAGTTAAAATCGATTGCGGCATCGCATTTTCCATGCTATTTTTCACGCTATGTAAGTCACGTCGGGAGCATTCATGGCCAAATTAAGAAGAACGGAAGTCTTTTATGGATAATGATCATCTTGCTTCTCTTGGTGATGATTTTTGGTTAGGGAATTCCTTGAGATCGACGATTTGGAGACATTCAGAAGAGTCGCTGAGCACAGCCCGCTGGTCATCAGAAGAGACCCATTTCTCTTCGCCCAGTTCTTCTCCATGATGTTCTTCATAAACGTAACTAGAATGAAGAGTGAGGATCTCAGAAGACTTTTCGGAATGCTGAAGGGAAAGACGATCGTCGTTAAGGGAATAGTTGAAGCATCAAGCATAGGCGAGTTCATCAAGAAGATGGATAAAGGCCGCTTGAAAGAGCAGCCTCAAAATGCTCCGAGATAGCGATCCTGGTCTATAGTGGCATGCTGAGAAACCCCCGATCATCCCCATCAGAAAGATCTGATTATTAGCCTAATAGCTCCGCTAAGCTATGAATGAGATTTTTGATTGAGTAATGAGCAGGCTAACAATTCAGGTTGGAGCTATCCCCTATACAGCCTAATGTAGACTACGGGTTTACCTGAGGTCTCCGTCTCAACCTCCAAGTTACCATTCACTACCGACGTTTTAACGTTCACACATCTGCCCGAGAGGTAATCTATGCTCTCAGCTTTTCTGAACTCGCCGTTTACGCCGTAAACCTTAACCTTAACTATGCTGGTAGGCTTGCCAGTCCAGCCGGCGATTAGCAGATCATCATCCTTTAGGAAGCAGTAGCTCTTCAACGGCCCCTCCGCACCCTTAACTTCAACCCTCCACTCCGGAATGCCGATATTTCCATCAAAGAGGTTTTTGGCTATCACCCTATAGGCCTTCCCTACCTCCGTTAAGTTCCCATCCACACCGATTATGCAGGTGTTATAAAGCGGTTTATCAACATCTCCGTCCGAAATGTGATACCAGAAGAGTTTATACTGGTCTCTGAATCTCCAGTCATGATTTAAGGCCCAGTGAAGCACCGGAATTATATATCTGGCAACCCACTGCCCATAGGGCTTGATCTCCCACGGTTCAAGGCTGACCTGCCTGTGATCCTCATCGTAAACCGCCGTAAGCCCCTCCTCCGTATTCCATAAACCCATAACCCTGCCCGGCTTAATCCACTTCTCATATACATGATCATAAAAGGCCATTAGACTCTTAGATCCCCCTCCCCTCTCAGATTCAGTATCGCCCTTACTATAATGTATGGAGACGATGTCTAAGTATTTCCACGCGTCATGGTAAGAAAGCCACTCATCAATCCTGTCAATGCAGGCATTCAGATTCCATCTCCTAAGAAATTCATAGGTGAATGTGGATTCGCCTAGGTGCTCAAGAGTTACGGATGGAGCTACAACATAGCATCCATAGGAATGTATGACCTCCGCCGCTGGTATCAAAATATCATCTATGTACCTCTCCCAGTCCAACCTCCAGAACACATCTATGTTCGGTTCATTCCAAACCTCGAAATACTTAAGGTTGTATGGCGGACTTGAATATCTAGATACTACCTTATCTACGTAATTGACCCAATATGATGGGTCCCTCGGAGGATAAGCCTTGCTATCGCCTCTGGAAGCCCAAGGCGCACAATAGTCCAGGATAGGTAGTATAGTAACGCCGTGCTTCATGCCTTCCTCAACGAGCTTATCATACGCTGTAAATTCGAATCTGCCCTGAGTAGGCTCAATCCTGCTCCAGCTGAAGTCGACTCTACACCATGAAGCCCCGAGACTGCCGTAAAGATCAAACCATCCGCTATGGCATATGCCAAAGAAGCTCCTAACATAATTCCTTGAGATCTTATTTTCGCCAGTCAATATTCTCTCCAAACCCCTAATTTATAACACCCCATATAACTGCTTTTCCAATCCAGAGCCTGAATGCTTCACCAAAAGATCTAATGCAATCATACAACTACGATTTATTCCTGAATCACAGGACTGGCCTCAACCCATCAAGATTTAAACTTGCATGTTCATCACCTATGCGAATCCCAGCGAGCCCCCATCATTCAGAAACTTTAGATCTAAAAAGATAATCAAATACATCAGGAGCTTGCATGGCAATGACATAGAAGAGGATTGTGCGAAATTTGAGGAGATGATGAAAGAACTTCAGATGCTGAGAATCTCGAGGGTTGTAGGATCATGCTCATAGATGCTCTCTTGGACCTGTGTGCTCTTGCCTAGCTGGATTATATCTTGAATAGTCCCCTTGCATTAATGTAGAATATCCTCTCCTTATCCTCCTTACTTATCTCCGAGCTCATTATCATCCCGATTGTATGCGCTGGATTTAGCAGTGTCATGTCACTTCCATACAGGATTCTTTGACTTCCAACTCTCTCTACCGCCTCCTCGATCTTGCCAGCCTCCAGATGGGTCATGCATATTTCTAGATAAATATTTGAGTATTCGGATGAAGCTGATATTGCTGATTTCCAGTTTTTACCAGTCCATGAAGTCTCCGTTCCCCCCATATGCCCCATGATAAATTTGACTCCTCCAAATCGCTTAGCTAAGTTCTCCACATCCCTCACATCCTTCTGGCTATATGTATGGAGCAGGAAAGGCTTATCGTAAGGCTCAGCATATTCAATCAATTCTCTAAATTCTTTGGAATCTATTGGAACCCCAGAGTATGTTGTGTGAAACTTGACTCCGCGAAACTCCGGAAGTTCAAGATACCTTTTGGTCTCATCCTTTGAGAGTTCTAAGTAATTTGGATTTACAGTTACATAACCATAGATGCCAGATGAAGGATCCAAAGACTGGAAGAGTTCCCTATTTCCCTCTATGAGATTATATACTATGGCCTTGCTGGAGGAGCAGATTGCAGCCTTCATGTTGAAGCGCAACATCAGATCCTTAATGCTACGCATATCACTTGCATATATCGGGAAGAACCACTTTCCGTAATGTGCATGCGCATCTATTATCGGGATGCTCATGGAAACCCCTTCAGTAAATCCTCGAGATTATAATACAAGATGAGCTCTTTATCATGCTCGGAGATCTCCGCCCTCTCAACCATAAGATAAGATGATTCGAAATAATTTAGGGGGATGCCTGAGCCGAATATGATGCGTGACGAACCTACCTTCCTAGTGAGAAGTTCAAAGGCATCAGGAGTATCCAGTAGGCTTGTCTCTATGTATAAATGCGGATTCTCTATGGACAGGACTATAAACTCGCTTAATGCACTATAAGAGCAACCAAGCATAATAACCGGATAGCCTCTCCCCCTAGTCTCCCTCACCACTTTCGTCATTAAACCATAACCTGTATTATAAATCAGTAATGGGAGATCCATACCCTCCAAGTTCTTGAATAGCCTGAGCAGAGGCGCATAATCGATGGGATAACTCTGAAACTCCGTGAACAATCTGACGGCTCTAAATCCCCTCTTTCTCAGCTCTTCAATCTCATCTAGCCCGCCTAAATAGGCCCTTGGATCCACTGAGGCAACAGGTATTAATCTTGAATCCCCATTACAGACTCTCAGAGTCTCCTCATTCCCCTCCACATAATTATAAAAGGCAGATTTGAGCGAGATCGTCAAAACCTTACTTATGCGATACTTCTCAATAAGCGATATGAGCCTCTCCAAAGAACAATCTATCTTACGCTTAGGAAAGAAGCCGAAGACCGTATTGACATCAGCAATCTTCAAGGCCTAAATCACAACCAATAAAATTTGAGGAGTATTAGAATTTTTCTCCATCGCTTATGCTCGGAACCTTCTTCAACATCCACAGAAGTATGCTTTAATTGATTTTCAGCGACCACTAGAATGTTCTACTGGCTTCAGAAACGGAACTTCAAAGAAGATGAAAGTTTAATCTGTTAATTACCAGCGTAAGGCTTTGATGGAGCATCCCCATTTTATCAGAATTTTTTAGGTTATCTTTGCCATGAAGGTTTGTATGTCAAAGGCGCATTAGCCACCACATGATGGCGAATGCTATCAAATGAATAATAAGACTATATTCTCAATTAAGAAACCTTAAATGAAGAGGGAAAATCTAAGTTAATGCGAAAGGGGGCTCTAAATTTTGGCCGGTGACAGGGCTCCAACGGGCATTTATGGCCTTGACCTTCTCATAGATGGAGGCTTTCCTAGGGGAAGCCTAATTCTACTCGCGGGAAATCCGGGAACGGGAAAGACAATCTTCTCAGCCCAATACATATATCGCGGAGTAAAAGAGTATGGTGAACCCGGCATTTATGTTTCCCTATGTGAGAGTAAAGACGCCTTTTATAAGAGCATGCTGAGATTCGGCTTTGACTTTTCAAGACTTGAGGAGACAGGCGACTTTAGGTATCTAGATCTCGTAACGATGAAGGGGAAGGGTGTAAGCCAGATAATACGCATGATAATCGATGCCATTTATGAAATGAAGGCGAAGAGGCTAGTGATAGACTCCTTCTCTGCGCTTGTTCAAGCATTAGAAAAGCCGATAGACGCAAGGATACTATTGCAGACGATCCTAAGCAGGATAATCCGCGCCGTTAAATGCACGACAATACTCGTGAGTGAAGTTCCATTTGGAAGCGAGAGGATCGGAGCCAGCGTTGAAGAGTTCGTTGCGGATGGAGTTATCATCTTGAGGAAGGGAGAGCATGGAGAGGGGAGACTCGCCAGAGAAATATCCATCACAAAGATGAGAGGAACAAGATTGACTCAGCCGCTATACTTCTTCACACTGGAAGACGGGTTCCGAGTATTCCAGCCACTCGAGCTCCAGAGATGCGAGAGAAAAGGCAGATTCAGACCAATCACTGATCCACCTGGACGCTTCTCAACTGGAAGCAGTGATCTAGACAGAATATTAGGCGGCGGATATAGGAAGGGGGGAATTGTGCTATTCGAGATCGGAGAGAACATCTCAAACTTCAATTGGCAATTAATCCTCTTCCCAACCCTGGCGAACTTCATAGCGAAGAATAGGGGATGCCTAATCGTTCCAATGGGAGGATCAGACGCTGGGCTTCTAGCATCTAAGATGAAGAGAATGTATGGCTTCACGGATGATGAGCTCAACGGCCTTTTAAGGGTATTTGGATTATCCGCTGGGGACGGGATGGAAAGTCCATACTTGATCAAGGTGAAGGGCGAGGA
>QMXE01000098.1 GCA_003661975.1 Candidatus Bathyarchaeota archaeon | reverse complement strand
TGGGCGATTCGATCTCATATACATCTCAGATATGAACTTGAGGGATGAAGATAGATGCTTCCATCTGATAACCTCATACTTGAAGAGTGGAGGCGTAGTCCTATTCGATATAAGCAGGATTCCACCCATGCTCTCCGAGAAGCTCATGGGCATACTGCCAGCGAAGAGAATATCCAAGGAGAAGTCGAATCTTAGGTTCGCTCTACCACCACTCCTCAAAAAGGCTGGAACCTTCAAATTTAGGGGAATAAACGAGACGATCATCGCATACGCTGAGGAGCTGAATGCAAAAGCCGAGGCGATAGCCTGGGATGAGAATAGGAAACCAGTGATCGCGATGCTAAAGAAGCACGGCGGATACATCTTCTGGAGCGGAATAAGCATTCCTTACTTGGTAATGCTTAGTAACGATCATGACGGAGCCCGCCTACTCATAAATCTCATGCGCCTATTCACATTCCAAACAGAAGAGACTGCTCATTCAGGATCGATTCGCCATGTAAACCTAACGATGATATCAACAGACGAGTATGAAATCGCATTGTCCAGCCTATCGCCGGATGACGCCGTATGGTTCAAGATGACATACTATCCAGGCTGGGAGGCAATGATTAAGGATGTAGGCAAGAAAGTCAGGATATTCTCCGCAGGGCCGAATATGATGCTCATCTTCTCGGGAAGAAGGGCCCGCCTAGGATCATCTTCCGATTTGGGAAGACGATGGATGTGATTTTAGGCGAAATAATAAGAGCGGCTTATTCTACATAATATTGCCCATATGCTTTATGCTGAGCGGAACCTTTAAAAGGATTATTATTCAAAAGCTGAGGTGGCTCCTCAAAATAAAAGTCCCGGTAAAGACGCTCATGAGGGCATGCTCAGCCTAAAATTAAGAGGATAATATCTCCTTTGCGCTTGAGATCCATCTTGAAGCAGTCTTCTCTGAGACATTCAGTTTCTCAGATAGAACCTTCGGGCTTGACCTTGCTAGTTTCTCAACGGAGTCTATACCAATATCCTTTAGCTGCTGAGCTCTCTTCTCGCCTATCCCTGGAACCTTTCTTAGGTCAAACGTCTCCTTGCCCTTCATGGTCTCTGCAAGGAATGACTTAAGCGTCTCCACGTTCTCCTCATGCATCGTTGACCTTCGAACATCAACTGGAATCCCCATCTTTAATGCTTGCTTTACGCTTAAACCAACGGCCTTCAGCTCATCCCTGCTGAAGCCCTTGCCAACCCTAATCCTCCGCTTCCTCTTCACTATCGCCTTCAACTTCAAGGATGAACCCCCTCTGGATCTTAGAGATTTAAAATGTAAACCATGAGATTTAAAGGTTAATTTGCCATTATGGTTGGATCCGTAGATCAACTACCCCCTCAAATGCCTTCTCAGCGGATCCAGACATGAGAATCCTATCGTCCTCAAATTCCACCTTAAGATCCCCGCCGCGTAGATGAACATTACATTTGCCGCTGGCCCTCCCCGTCAATCTTGCCGCAACAACGGATGCGCATGCTCCAGTCCCGCATGCCAGAGTCTCCCCAACACCCCTCTCCCAAACCCGAACCTTCAGTTCATCCTCATTTAAAACTTCAGCGAACTCTACATTCGTCCTCTTAGGAAATGCCGGGTGATTCTCAATCTTAGGCCCATACCTCTCAACCGGGAATCCATCAACGTCATCGACGAAGATCACGCAGTGGGGATTTCCGACGGATAGGCATGTAACCCTGAAGATTTCACCGTTGAGATCCAGCTCCTCATCTATGCACCTTCCACTCCCAATCATGGGGATCATACTTTTCTCGAGGATGGGGGAGCCCATATCCACAGTTACCGACTTGACAGATCCATTCTCAGTTCTGAGCCAGACGGTCTTTATTCCAGCGAGGGTCTCAATCTTCATCTCGGCCTTACTGACTATTCGATTTTCGAAGCAGTATTTAGCCAGGCATCTAATCCCATTACCGCACATCTCAGCCTCGCTTCCATCCGCATTGAAGATCCTCATCTTCACATCCGCAACCGAGGATCTACAGACGAGAAGCATTCCATCCGCTCCGATCGAGAAACGTCGTCTACACAGCATCTCAGCTATTCTGCCGGGGTCGATCCCATCGAATACTCCGTTCGTATTGTCGATCACTATGTAATCGTTTCCTAGACCATGCATCTTCCAGAATCTCAGCCTGACCATCCGAGCATCTTCGCCTCCAAAATCCGCCAATACATCCCTTTAAGACCAAGATTTGAATCCTTATTAGTCTTTGGATTCTGATAGTTAGGATCGGATGATGCATGTGAGACGTTCAATCGCAATTATGGGATGGACATTATGGGATGGAAGGGGCAGAGTTCCAAATGGAGCAGCGATCGTAACGTATGAATTGACGAGGAGACTCTCGAGATACTTCGATTGCGAGATGATCTTCGAGACTAGCGATCATGAGAAAGCTTGGAAGACCAAGGATCTACCTGAAGGCTTTAGGGTAAGGTTCATTCCAAGAATGAAGGTTCCATGGCATCTAAGCGAGGATCTACTACGCGAATACGATATGATACATATCTGGGATACATCCATCCCCTTCACGTATAGGTTATCATCCAATCTGATATTGCCGCACTGCTACACGTTCCATTCGGTAATTTCGATTATGGATTGGGCTGCATTGGCATCTGCATTATACATTCAAGGGTATGACATGATAAGCCTAGGCAGCAGGTGCTTAGCTGAAGCCCTAAAGAGAGTTTGGGATACCCAAGTGAATGTGATCCCATATGGCGTTGACACGGAATTCTTTAAACCCATGGATAGGGAGGAATGCAGAGAGCATCTGGGAATTCCACATGACAAGGTGATCCTCGGATATTTAGGGAGGATCTCAAAGCTGGATGTGATCTTAGCCTATGAAACCCTTAGGGAGATTAAGAGGAGGCTGAGTAGGGAGGATATCATGCTTATTTTGGCCGGAGGGAAAAGGAGGGTAGAGCCGATCAATATCAGGGATGACCTCATATACTTTGGGTATCTCAGTCATGAGGAGTTGCCATACTTCCTTAATTCATGCGATATCTTCTTCAATCCGACGGCTGGGGCGCGTGAGGGCTTCGGGCTTACGGTTGTCGAGGCAATGTCATGCGGCCTTCCAATAGTCACCTCAGACTGGAACGGATACTCAGAGACCGTATCGTCGGATGTTGGATTCTTAGCACGCACATGCTGGAGGGATGGGGATGTATGGGTAAATCAGGAGGATCTGATATCCGCATGCATGAGGCTGATATGCGATGATGAATTAAGAGCCGAGATGGGTAGGAAAGCCCGCTTAAGAGCCGAGAGATACTATAGATGGGAGAGATGCGTAGATGAGTATCGCATCCGATTTCTCGATTTAATGAGGAGAACGCCGCCTGAGAAGCCGTATAAGAAAGACCGAATTGAATTAAGAATTGGCAGTGGGACATTTGCCTATCCGATCTCTGATGTGCTTAAGAATCCAAGGATGCTATGGGCATGCTTTGAGTCCCTCTATGCAGGGTTCGTCTCAGACCGGAAGATCGAGAATGGCGGATGGAGGAGAGTTCTCTGCATCGATAACATACTGAACCTCCCAAAGTATAGGGCGAACATGAAGGGAGCTTTGGAGCATCTTGGAAGACTAATATCCGGGCGTCTTCCAGCCTTAGCCGAGATACTTGGGGCTCCATGAATCATGAGATTTTTAAGTGTTGCATGAGTAATCTTATGGGATGAAGATGAGAGAGAATCTGTCAAAGGACGATTTTAGGAGAAGAGCGGAAGATTTAATTTGTCAAGTTCTCAGGAAGACTTTAGCTCTGGAATTCGGAACCTTCAAGCTTCCAAATGGAAAGATAACTCCATACTATATAGATTTGAGGGTTATTCCGAGTTTTCCGGATGCATTTGAGAGGATATCAGAGATATACATTGATGCGATAAGGAGGGAGCTTGGAGGGGATAAGTTCGATAGGGTCTCTGGAATACCGCTTGCTGGAATGGCATTCGCCGTTGTAGTAGCCTATCGCTTCCATAAGCCCTTCATCTACGTTAGACAGGCGAGGAGATTGAGCGGTAGAGAGAGGAGAGTGGAGGGGGTTCTCATGCCCGGAGACAGAGTTCTACTAATAGATGACCTGGTCACGACGGGTTTAAGTCTGGAGAGAGCAGCTAAGGCCATAAGGGCTGAGGGGGGAATAGTCACAGATGCATTCGTCCTGCTCGATAGGGAGGAGGGGGGAGAGGAGAGGCTGGTACGAAATGGAGTGAAGCTTCATTCCATCCTGAGGATCAGTGATGTCGCAAGGAAATTGTATGACATGAATGTTATTGGAGATGAGGAGTTACGGGTCATCTTAAGCCAGACGGTGAAGGGCTGATCCTAAGATTTATTGGATGCTTCGCATAATCTTTTCAGATGATCCCTTAAGTTCCCTTAAGGTTCTAAGAGGCAACAGGAGCAGATGCTGATAAAGGAGATAATACTGGAGAACTTCATGTCCTACGAGTACGCTAGGATACCGCTTAAACCCGGAATTAACATAATATGCGGGCCAAACGGGGCTGGGAAGAGCTCGATCCTCGTCGGAATATCCGTTGCACTCGGCCAATCCTACACCGAGAGATCCAAGAGATTAAGCGATCTTATCCGCCGGGGAAGGGATATTGGAAGGGTAACCCTAGTCCTAGACAACTCTAGGAGAAAGGGAAGGAGGCCCGTAAGGAGGATAAATAAGGATGAGATCTACCTGACCCGAGTTCTCAGGAGAGACGGCAAATACTGGTTTGAGATAGATAATGCGCATGCAACAAAGGCTGAGGTTACACGTTTACTCTCACACTTTAAGGTTGACCCGGATAATATGCTCATAATAATGCATCAGGACATGGCGGAGCAGTTCATAATCTTATCGCCGCAGGAGAAGCTCAGACTCATCGAGGCGGCCACTGGACTTGAATCATATCGTAGAAACGTCCTCGAGGCGAGGAGGAAGCTCAGCCGAATACTAAGCCAGGAGGACTCGCTTAAGAGGATGCTTGAATCAGCTGAGCAGACATTGGCTTACTGGCGTGAACAGTATGAGCGGTTCCAGGAGAGGAGACAGCTCGAGATGAAGAGGAGATTTCTTGAGCGTGAGCTCGGATGGGCAGAGGTCTCTAGGATAGAGGCTGATATATCGAGGGTTCAGGGGGAGATAGAGAGAAGAAGAAACGGGCTGAAAGCGATTTCAGAGGAGATAAGACTCTCGAGGAGCAGGTTGGAGAGCCTCCAGAATGACCTTAAGGATGCTAAGGGATCATGGCGGAGGCTCTTAGATGAGAGGATACGCCTAGAGAGGGAATATGCGAAACATGAGTTTAACATTGAAAATGCCAGGAGGATCATAGATGGAATTCAAGGGGTAATTGGGAATGCAGATTTGAATGTCTCCGGGGATG
>QMXE01000097.1 GCA_003661975.1 Candidatus Bathyarchaeota archaeon | reverse complement strand
GTTGATCCGACAATCATGGGTAGCATAGACGTGACGAAGGGCCTAGCCGAGAATGGGATAATAGTTGCGAATACTGAGAAGAGTCCAGAGGATCTAAAGTCCCAGTTGGGAGCCGAGAAGGCTAAGGTCTACACTGTTAACGCCGTGAGGATAGCGCTTGATATTCTTGGAAGGCCAATCTACAATACTGCGATGCTCGGAGCCCTCGTCAAAGCCTCTTCGCTTGTAACGTTGGATTCCCTAAGTAGGGTGGTCAAGGAGAGATTTCCGGGAGCCATTGGAGAGAAGAATGTAGCCGTGATCAAGAGGGCGTATGAGGAGGCGAGGGGTATATGAGTGAAGAGTCCAAGCCGGGATGGAGATCCATACCGATAGCTGGAATAATATTAGAGCCAGGCTCAGCTATGAAGTATAAGACTGGAGATTGGCGTGCCTTTAGGCCCGTGATAGACGAGGAGAAATGCACATATTGTCTTCTATGCTGGATTTACTGTCCTGATGGTGCGATAATTAGGGAGGAGAAGACCGTGAGGGTCAATTATGACTACTGCAAGGGATGCGGAATATGCGCGAATGAATGTCCAGCTAAGGCGATAACCATGGTGGAGGAGAAGAAATGAGTAGGATTATGGGTTTAACTGGGGATGGAGCAGTAGCATATGCTGTTAAGCAATGCAAGGTTGACGTGGTAGCGGCCTATCCGATCACACCTCAGACGTTGATAGTCGAGGAGTTCAGCGAGTACGTCCATAACGGGGAGGTCCACACCGAGTTTATATGCGTCGAGTCTGAGCATTCTGCAATGTCAGCATGTGTAGGTGCAAGCCTGACCGGAGCGAGGGTATTCACTGCCACTGCAAGTCAGGGCCTAGCATTGATGCATGAAATACTATATATAGCCTCAAGCCTGAGATGCCCAATAGTCATGGGAGTCGTTAATAGGGCGCTTTCAGCGCCGATAAATATACACTGCGACCACTCAGACATGATGGGCTCGAGGGATTGCGGCTGGATACAAATATTCGTTGAGAACGCCCAGGAGGCATACGATTGGGTGATCCAAGCATTCAGGATCGCTGAGGATCCAGACGTCTTACTTCCAGTCACCGTAAATCTGGACGGCTTCATACTATCACACTCGCTTGAGGGAGTCGAGGTTCTAGATGATGCGGATGTCGAGAAGTTCGTCTCGACGAGGAAGCCAGTATTCACGATAGATCCAGATAAGCCGATAACAGTTGGGCCCATATGCTTCACGGACTTCTTCTTCGAGACTAAACGTCAGCATGTTGAGGCCATGAATAATTCGCCGAAGACGATAAGCAAAGTTAATGATGAATTTGCGGAGTTAACGGGCAGAAGATACGGCTTCATAGATACTTATGAAATGGATGATGCTGAAGCCGCCATTATATGCTTGGGAAGCACGGCTGGATCAGCAATGGCAGTCGCGAAGAAATTGAGGGATGAGGGCAAAAGAGTTGGGGTTATAAAGCCCTGGGTATACAGGCCGTTCCCAGCTGAGCAGATAATAGATGCCTGTAAGGATCTTAAGGCTCTCGCGGTGCTGGATAGAGCCTGTAGCATAGGCGCCCCATACGGGCCATTATGCAACGATGTAACAGCGGCTCTCTACAAAGAAAACGTAAGACTCAACGTCTTCAACGTCATCTACGGCCTTGGGGGAAGGGATATAACTCCATTCGATATCGAAGCGATCTTCAATGAGACTCTTGAAGTCGCAAAGACTGGTTTGATAAAGAAGCCAATAAAATTTGTGGGGGTGAGAGAATAGATGGCTACGTTAAGGGATCTTTCAACTGAGGAGCTATTCACCTCTGGGCATAGGCTATGCGCCGGATGCGGAGCTGGAATAATAGCGAGGATGACGATGAAGGCTCTTAGGGGGCCAACGATCGTTGTCAACGCGACTGGATGCTTAGAGGTAGCATCAACAATATATCCATACACTGCATGGAAGGTTTCGTGGGTTCACATTGCATTCGAGAATGCGGCTGCAGTTGCCTCTGGAATAGAAGCCGCATACAAGGCTATGATGAAGAGAAACGCTTGGGGAAAGAAGGTTGATATCATAGCGTTTGCCGGTGACGGCGGGACATTCGATATTGGAATACAGGCTCTATCTGGAGCTCTAGAGCGAGGACATGACTTCCTATACATATGCTACGATAATGAGGCATACATGAATACTGGAATACAGAGGTCTGGGGCTACTCCCCATGGAGCCGCGACCACGACGAGCCCCGCTGGAACGAAGATCCCGGGAAAACCGGAGTTCAAGAAGGATCTGATAGGGATATGTGCTGCTCATGGAATAGAATATGCCGCAACTGCCTCCCCGGCATATTGGAATGATTACATAACGAAGGTTAGGAAGGCATTGGAGGTTGATGGTCCAGCAGTTATACATGTATTCTCGCCGTGTCCTGTAGGCATGAGGTTTGACTCTTCGAAGAGCATAGAGGTAGCGCGGCTTGCAGTTCAGACGCGTTACTGGCCAGTATACGAGGTTGAGAATGGAAGATACAAATTGAATATTAAGGTTCCGAAGCCTAAGCCAGTATCAGAATTCCTGAAGGTTCAGGGTAGATTTAAGCATCTATTCCAGCCGAAGTTCAAGCATGTAATCGATGAGATCCAGAGATATGTCGATGAGAACTGGGAGAGGATAACTAAGCTCTGCGGTGAGGCCTAGCGGAGCCTCACATGCCTCCTAAATTTTTGTTAGGCGGATAATCTCTTTTTGGTGCTTAGACCGTAATCCGCAGTGGCGGCGAAAAGGATTATTATAAATTCTGAAATCTTAATTATCAAGTGAATATTTGATGCTGGTGAATGGCATGCGGCTTTTTCATTACGCAGATGATAATGAGATAAAGAGCGGAAAGACTACTGACATATACTTCGTCAGGACAAAGCAGATCTTGAAGGCTAAGGGATTGGATAAGGTGAGGGTTGCAGCCGAAGTCACGGTTGGAAGTCTCCCAGAGAATTGGCAGTGGGGAATCCTATGCGGAATAGAGGAGGTTGCACATCTTTTTGAGGGATGCCCAGTTAACGTATACTCCATGCCTGAGGGGACAGTCTTCTTCACGCATGACAGCAGGGGATTCAGGGAGCCTATACTCTTCATTGAGGGACCATATGGAGAATTCTGTCTGCTTGAGACTCCGATGCTGGGGTTGATATGTCAAGCATCTGGAGTCGCGACTAGATCAGCTAGGATCAAGAAGATAGCTGGGGACAAACTAGTCTTGGCCTTCGGGATACGTAGGATGCATCCGGCTATAGCTCCAATGCTTGACAGAGCATCATACATTGGAGGTCTCGACGGAGTCTCCAGCATCATAGGGGCTGAGACAATCGGGATCAAGCCGAGCGGAACAATGCCTCACGCCCTAATAATAGTCATGAGGAGCCAGAAGGATGCTTGGATGGCATTCGATGAGGTGATGCCGCCTGATATCCCTAGGGTCTGCCTCGTCGATACATACCTTGACGAAAAGATCGAAGCGATAATGGCGGCTGATCTACTTAAGGATCGCCTAGCCGCAGTTCGGTTGGATACTCCTCAATCGAGGAAGGGGGACTTCGCTGAGATAGTTAGGGAGGTTAGATGGGAATTAGACCTTAGAGGATACAGGCATGTGAAGATATTCGTCTCCGGAGGCTTAAATGAGGAGTCTGTTAGGGAGCTAAGCGAGGCTGGAGCTGAAGCCTTCGGCGTTGGAACATACATCAGCAATGCTCCGACTATAGACTTCGCAATGGACATAGTTGAGGTTGAAGGTGAATTCGCAGCTAAGCGTGGAAAATTAAGTGGGAAGAAGCAGGTTTGGCGCTGTCCATCATGCTTTGAGGATATAGTCCTCCCATTCTCAGAGCCCGCTCCTAAATGTCCAAGGTGCGGAGGGGAGATGACGGGTATGCTTAAGCCCCTAATCAGGGATGGGAAGATAGTCGCTGATCTTCCAAGCGCATCTGATATCCGAAGATACGTTCTCAGCCAGATAGAGAAGTGCCCCCTCTAAAAAGCGGTTGATTCCTAAAATCTTAAATATCCTCTTTGAGAAATTTTAGAGGGTGAAAAGCTAAGGAGCTAAGATATACGTAATGGTTGAGATCTGTCCAATATGCGGGCTTCCAAAGGATATATGCGTATGCGGAGAGATAGGTAAGGAACAGCAAAAGATTCTAGTCCGAATGGAAACCAGAAAGTTCAGGAAGGCCATGACGGTCATCGAGGGAATAGATGGAAAAGCGACTGACTTAAAGAAGCTCGCGCAGAAGATGAAGAATTTCTGTGCCTGTGGAGGAACAGCGAAGAACGGGCAGATACTCCTGCAGGGAGATCAGAGGGAGAAGGCCTACGACTTCCTCGTTAAGATGGGCTACCCAAAGGAGAATATTGAGGTTCAATAGTCGGGAAGCCATTGATAACCGAATGGATCAAGCGGATGCTCAGAAGGATCAGAACTACAAGATACTCATCTGATAGGTTGATAGTCTGCCCGAGATGTGGAAGCACAAAAATCAAGTTAACAAGCACATTCGATGCTTGGCTGACTCCGAAAAAATATTTCTGCCCCGACTGCGGATACGTCGGGCCCGTCGTTCTCGAGATCGAAAGGGAAAAGAATGGGGAGAGCTAATCCGGAAGCTCTATCTTCAGCTGCCTCTTTAGAGTCTTGAAGCGGTTCCTAACGGTGACCTCCGTCACCCCGGCAGCATCGGCTATCTCCTTCTGAGTCTTCTTCTCACCCATCTGCTTGCATGCTATATAAAGGGCAGCCGCGGCTAAGCCCATCGGATCCTTACCGGCTGAGACATGCCTCTTCCTCGCCTCCTTAAGTATCTTCACGGCGACCTCCTGGATCTTCCCTGGAATATCAGCCTTCCTAGCGATCTTCGCTACGTAGACCATCGGATCCGCTATTGGAATGTTAAGGCTTAACTGTCGAAGGAGAAGCCTGTAGCATCGAGCTACATCCTTCTTTCCTACAAGGCTCGCATCGGATATCTCGCGGAGGCTTCTCGGAGTGCCAGTTATCCTGCATGCGGCATATAGTGATGCAGCCGCTATGGCGGCGATTGATCTTCCTCGGACAAGCCCCTCATCTAAGGCCTTACGGTATATGAGGGCGGCCTTCTCCTTAACAGTTGGAGGAACAGCAACTTTACTTGATAATCTATCGAGTTCAGTCATAGCTTGGGCGAGATTGCGGTCAATCGATGAATGCACGCGGGATCTTATCTGCCACTTCCTGAGCCTCCACATCTGCAGGCGAGTTGATAATGGAAGTTTTCGTCCAAAGGCATCCCTGTCTATTCTGTCAATTGAGGTTGATAATCCCTTGTCATGAACTGAGTAGGAGGTTGGTATGCCGACTCTGCTCCTAGCCTCTTTCTCTTCCTGAGTGAATGCACGCCACTCAGGACCCTTATCC
>QMXE01000096.1 GCA_003661975.1 Candidatus Bathyarchaeota archaeon | reverse complement strand
ATTGCCTAACGTAACTGTTGCAGTTTAGATAAGTTTATATGCTTATTTGGATTTTTTGGTGTTTGTGGTGGATATGGAGAGAAAGGAGAGATTGTTGAGGAGCGGGGAGGCTGCTGAGATTCTTGGAGTTGATAGGCATACTATTGTTAAGTGGATTAGGGAGGGTAGGATTAGGGCGATAAGGCTTCCAAGCGGGAGATATAGGATTCCCGAGAGTGAGGTGAAAAGGATACTTGAGGGAAGAAGCCGTTAAAGCATATAGGATTCCTGTGGAAGCTCCAATAGACCTTATAGAGGCATATTTCAGGGTGAGGGAGAAGGCATTAAGGGAGATGCTGGATCACGTTGCTTATTCTAAAACTAGAAAGATCCACTTGAACTTCAAGGCTGATGATAGGAGGAAGCTAAGGAACACCCTCCTAAAGGATTGGAGATACTCAAAGCACTACATCGATTCAGCCATAAACTCAGTTATTGGATTGGTTAAGGGATGGATAAGGCTGTATAATAGGGGCAAAGCAAGATACAAGCCGAAAATAACAAGGAAGACAGTCTACATTAAAAACACGCTATTCAGCTATAGAAATGGAATACTGAAGATTAGCATCGAACCAAACAGAAGATATTTAGAGGTTAACTTAAGAAAGCACGAAGGGAAAAGAATAGAGCTAAAGACTTTATGCACAAGCTAACAACTAAGATAGCCAAAGAGCTGAGTGAGAATGGAAGCGGAGCGATACTCGAGAACCTAAAGAACATAAAGAGCAGGGTTCTCTGCAAATCCAAAAACCTCAACCGTAAACTATCAAAGTGGAACGCTAGAACCTTCCATTTCATGCTCGAATACAAGTTGAAATGGCTTGGACTCCCAGTAAAATATGTCAATCCAGCCAATTCCTCTAAAACATGCCCCGTCTGCTCCGGCAGATTATCTGCCTATCGGAGCAGACTAATGAAATGCCAAAAATGCAACCTCATACAGGACAGAAACGTCATTGCAGTCCTAAACCTTCAGATGCGGGGCTCCGGGGTTACCCAAAGCACCCCAACAGCCCAAACCAAGGGCAATGACGGGGAAACGGCTGATAGACCAAAACTCACACTCACCTATGAAAGCCTATCAGCCGTGAACCCCTAAGTAACTATTCTGTCTAGCATGTCATTTTCAGCCGCATATTTGATCTCAAGCATTGGAAGATCCATGGGAGCTGAGATCTCCTTTAGGCCATATCTATACAATAAGCGCCTGTGCTTCAGCGTTAGCCTACGCATCTCCGGAGATGTAGGGCCGACGCATGGACAACCCGGAATCCTCGGACTTACATCAAAGACGTAGAAGGCTAGTCTCCTTCCGGATGGATCATCTTGATCATAGGCTACGGCGCCTTGCAATGCGAATAATCCTATCATGCCCGGAGGATACTCCTTCTCGCATATCCTTCTGAATCTCTCAGCAGCATCATAGACCTTAGGCTTCTGAGATTCCCTCATCGTTAAGCCGTAATGACCTATCTCCTCATTTTTTATTGGAACATCAAGGGTGAGCTGATCCCGAGCTGGTAGGCTTAAGACTCCATGCAGATTAGTCTGCTTCCTATCGTCGAATCCGAGGAAGTCAAAGTCTCCGAAAACATCAGTTATGGCCCATCCCTGAAAGTTCGCATTGAACTTCTGACCGAGAACATACTCTTCTATTCTAGCCTTTTCCAGCCCCTCCCGGTCTATAACATCCTTTCTTATTAGCTCCTCGGCCCTCCTATAATATTCTTCAGGCGAAGATGCATAGAAGAATGCTCTTTCAAGCGGCTTATGCTTCTGCTGAACCTTCACTATGACGAGCCTATCAATCTCATTTGGACTGTCAAATTTCTTTGGGATCTTTATGCCGGCCTTCTCTAGGAGCCAATATTGATTTCTCGGAGCGTTTCTTTCTTCGGCTCTTAGGATCATCCTGTTGCCATAAAGCGGTATCTTCAATCCGTCCTCAATATTGTCGTATCCGACATAGACGGAGAATGATCTATTCGGAATAAAGATCGTATTTAGCTCTCGCAGCTTCTCTTGGACATCCGGGTTCACCATGTCAGAGAACCTATCCAATATAAAGATGTGATCAAACAGATGCCTATTATACTTTGCATATAGGGATTCTCTTCCCTTCTGGCAGATAACAGCCGTTGAGAACCCCATCATCTTCGCTGAAACCCCGACTTCCTCTGCTGAATGGGAGCCTAAGACACCAATCGTTATTGAATCCGCATCATAAGAAGAAACGATCTTCTGTATCTCCTCCCTCTTGATCGCCACATCATCATCCTCCAGAAAATCGCATGTTATAACCTTAAGGGGATGATGCTAATAAAGGATCTTCCCAAGCATCCCCTTCTCGATCCCCAACTTTACCTCGAGGGCTATTCTCCTACCCATATACATCCCGGCGCCATACTTCAAGTAAGCATATGGAGATGTTCCTATGCCAACATTACTTCCGGCGACTATCCTAGCGGAGATCTCGAAGGCATATATCCTCCCAGTATCAGTTATTATCGCCTCTAAACAGAAGGGGCCTATGATCCCTGGAGGCGCTATCTCCTCCGCTATCTTGGCTACGCGATCACCCATCCTCAAGACTTCGGGAAGTATAGATTCCCTTAGGGTTATTGGGATATTACCGACTACCGTGTATGTTGGGTTTAAGTCGATATGGATCTGGTCTCTGGCTGGAATTCTGCCTAGGGCATCGACTGCCGACTCGTAACGTCTATCCATTCCCAACAATTCAACCTCATTCTTGATGATTGAGCGGAAATACTGGAAGTAGGCTGTAACTCCTAAAACATACTCTTGAAGCTGAATATTCTTTATGTCTTCTCTGCTTAAATATCCATTCCTAACCATCTTTTCGGCCTTCTCATAGAAGGATTTAGGGGAGTCCGCCAAGAAGTATCCCATACCGCCTCGAGCGCCTGGAAGCTTTGCAATTGCAAGCCCGTCTATCTCATCTGGGCTACTGTAAACTCTTGGGAGGTTGAGTCCGGCTTTCAGTAGCCACTCCCTCTGCTTATCACGGCTTATCTCCCAGCTCAGCAGCCTCCTATTACCAAACATTGGAACATACAGTCTGCCAAGCATGTCCTCCATGCTGATGTAGGCGTTAAACGATCCATGCGGGACGAGTATGGTGTTCAATTCTCTTAGTCTCTCCTGAACCTTCTCATCCAAAATCTCGCTGAACCTATCTACAAAGATGAACTCATCTACGACTGGAAATCTCCTGTAGACTATTTCACGGTCTCTTGTGCATACGCAGACCGTTCTGAAGCCTTCCTCCTTAGCCCCCTTAAATATATTTAGCGCTGAGTGGGAGCCAAGCGTGCCAATAGATATGCGATTTGTGTCGTATCTTTCGATTAGACTCTCAATCTCATCCTTCCCGATCAATGGATATCAACTTCCCAGAATCATCACTTAGGGATATGAGAGGAAACTAAAAATTCTTTTCATGGTAGCGAAATAAAGAGAGTAGCCTTATAATTGGCTGCTCTTAACAGTCACTGCTTCGTGACTATCGCCGATTTAATATCCCATTTACATGGGCAGTCATCATAATCTCTTATCTCCGGGATCACTGCCAAAATGAGCCTCTTAACCTTCTCAACGTTATGCTTGAATGTCTCAAGAACCATTGATATATCAACAGCTCTCTCAGTCTGCTTCCAGCAGTCATAGTCTGTTGGCATTGCTATGGCTGCATAATGTAGTCCAGCCTCCCTCGCAAGGACAACCTCCGGAACAGTTGTCATATTGATTATGTCTCCACCCCACTGCCTAAACATTAAGCTCTCAGCCCTGCTTGAAAATCTGGGTCCCTCAATAGTAACTACTGTTCCACGCTCATGGCATTTGAAGCCGAGTTCCGTAGCCTTCTCATATAAGAGTCTCCGAAGGTTCGGGCAGAATGGCTCCGCCATTGGAATGTGGCAGACAATATCCTTCTCGTAGAATGTGCACTTCCTCTTGGTGGTTCGGTCGATGAATTGATCCGGAAAGACCAGTTCTCCAGGTCTGATCTCCTCCTTTAAAGAGCCGCAGGCTGTGGTGGCTAATATATGCGTGCATCCAGCATCCTTTAAGGCATAGATATTAGCCTGATACGGAACATTCGTCGGCATTATCGTATGTTTCTTTCCATGTCTGGAGATTATTACAACATCAACTCCGCTTATCTTCCCAACTATCAGTGGAGAGGAGGGCTGACCGTATGGAGTGTCACATTCGATCTCCCGCTGATCCTTTAGGATCTTTGGATCCTCAAGTCCAGACCCGCCTATGATACCGATCTTAACCATTAAATCATCCTCCATCCTCAATTCTACAGGAACCCACATTAATATTTTGAGTTTATAAATGCATGATGGAGCTAAGAAAATTCAATTTTGAGAGGATAAGGGAAAACTCTTTTAAGCCAAAAGATATAATTTTTCCATTAAAAATTGGAGGAAAAGTGATGACTAAAAGAATTTTAACTGAAATTCTTCTGGTAATCTTAGCGATCTCGCTTGTGATGCCAACAATTTACGTTCCAGTTACGGCGGAGGAGGTGCCTAAAGGACCATGGGTCGACGAAGTCATATTTTCATCAGTAACTGATGATGCCCAAGCGATCAATATGCTTGAGGCTGGGGATGCCCACCTCTACTATTATGGACTGACTGACCCTGAACTCTTCAAGAAGGTTAAGGCATCACCGAACCTTTGGTATGCCCTTTCATACGGCAGTTACAATGAACTGACATTCAACCCCGTCGGACCGGAGTTTCCGGCGACTGGAAAGCTCAATCCCTTCTCAGATGCAAAGATCAGGGAGGCCATGAACTATCTGGTTGATAGGGAATATATTGCTAATGAGATCTGCGGAGGCCTCGCAGTTCCAAGATACGTTGCTATAACCCCGTCATTTCCAGATTATGCCCGACTAATCGATGTATGCAAGAAGATCGAGCTTCAATACAGCTATAACTTCGACAAGGCTAAAGCCATAGTTACTGAGGAGATGAAGAAGCTCGGGGCGAAGCTCGTTAATGGCAAATGGCAGTATAAGGGAGAACCCGTTACAATAATCATTCTGATAAGAGTTGAGGATGAGAGGAAGGAGATAGGCAACTACTTCGCAAATCAGCTTGAACGATTAGGCTTCACCGTGAAGAGGGAGTATAAGACGAGCAAAGAGGCGGCTCCACTATGGCTCTTCGGAGATCCATCTGAAGGAAAATGGCACGTGTATACGGGAGGATGGGTCACAACCGCCATAAGCAGAGATGAATCTGACAACTTCGACTTCTTCTACACTCCAAGGGGCCTGCCACTTCCACTATGGCAAGCCTATAAGCCAAGCAAGGAGTTCGATGAGGTCTCAAAGAGGCTAGCAACAAAGGATTACGCAACTTGGGAGGAGAGAAATAAGCTCATGGCGCGTGCACTGGAGCTCTCAATGAAGGATTCAGTGAGGATCTGGCTTACAAACATGGTGACTGCGTGGGTGGCGAGAAAGGAGGT
>QMXE01000095.1 GCA_003661975.1 Candidatus Bathyarchaeota archaeon | reverse complement strand
TTAACACTAACAGATTTGACATTTTTATAACGAGCGGTCATGGATACCATAATCGCTGGCAGCTACATTACCCAGAAACAGGCTATGAGGGATTCTTTAAGTCGAAGAGGGGCAGGGTATATGGGGAGGCATACAATGGCACTATACGCTACATAAACTCAACTAACCCTAAGATATACTTCGGCCTAGGAAACTGCTATATAGGCTCAATAATAAATGAGGACAGTATGCCGCTGGCTTGGATACACAGCGGCCACGCATACTTTTATAGCGGCTATGTCATCGAGGAGGGGCCTCGCAGCTACATGCTTGGAGGAATACCAGCCTACTTCTTCGTTCAGGACAACTACACTTGGGCTGAGGCTTTCTTCGCAAATGGCATCTCCCTAATCTTTGATATGCTTCATAATACGCCGGGAACAGATCCCTCATGGCTCAGAACCGATATTGATGGTGCAGCGCTGTATGGAGAGCCTGCCTTGGAGGTAAGAGTTGACAGGGTTGTCAAGCCTCTCTATAGCAAGCACATACATGTTGAACCAATAGGGGATGGACTCTATAGGATCACAGTAAAAGTTAGGATGAATAGGGATGGAAAGCCCGGTTGGAATGGTAAGTGGGGGAATAGACATCCAGTAATAATCTTGCCCTTCAGAGTAGAGAACATCACCGTTCTGAAGACGAATGCCTACAAAGCCGTCGTCCTCGATAATGCAGTATTGCTTCACATCTGGAAGAAGGGAGATCCGCCATTGAAGGCTGAAGATGAGAGATACGTAGTCTTCACGGCATCTCCCATGAAGAGGCCTAGGAGGGTAAATCTACGAGGGGAATATTTCCCATACAAGATTGTAGCTGTGCTGGTCACGGCGATCGCGGCTGGCATATTCGCCATAAAGAAGATATTAAAACGAGGATTGGACAGGGGAAAGGATCAAGTATCTAAAATGGGATTTTAGACAAGCCTTTCAGAATCCATGCCAATAACGTGGCCTTGTTGCACTCGGACAATCAGTCCAGCCTAACATAGACGATAAACCTGTTGGGCTCTTACATTTTAGTCTATGTCCCTTGTCTCCCTTAACCCTAAGAGTTTATTCGCAGCTAGGCATACAGCCCCTAATGCTATCGCGGCCATGCCCGTGTACATTATGCTACGCTGTATACCCTTTGATATAAAGGTAATCAGGATTGACGCGTCATGTTCCGACTTGTTCTGTAAGACAAGCATATATAGGCCCCTGCTAGGCTCGAGCTTGAACTCCGCGCTGTCAACATCGTTGAACTCAACAAGCCTCTCGGGGCTTCCCATCCTCTGGAGGTATATGTCCACAGCGGATCCCGAGGGCATTATCTCAATCAGGAACTCGACCGTGTTGTCGTGGAAATAGTAGTATATGATCCCCAGCCAGCCTTTCTGCAATGTTATGTTTTTCTTACTAACATGCTCTTCTCTGACTGATTTTACTAGTATGGTAGCCGTGACAGTTAGGCCGGCGATCAGCAATATTAAGCCGATCCTCTTAAGCCAGATATTCAAATCTCAAGCCTCCTAGTGAAGTAGATGTAGCAGACGATTATTAGTATGATTGATATGGCTAGGGGACTCAGTAATGATTCCCATGGCAGATCAATCCAGCTCCCAGAACCATACATAAACATGGAGTATATTGAAAATTTGAACCTTACGAGTGACATTGGCGGAAATAGGGCTTCGAGAGAACTGCCCTTAAAAGCGGAGGCGTACTTAAGGCCGTATAAGAGCAGGATTGACGAGATCATGCTTGCAAATGTCCCCCTCGTTGCGAATGCCAAGGAGAAGGATACCGAGAAGATATATAGGAGTAAGACTATGGTCTCTATGATTAATAAAGCCGCATGCAATGGATTCGCAGTCATAATTATGGGGCCTCCAACTATTATGAGGGATGTTACAGCCGGGGCGAGGAAGGCAACCGATGGTGCCAAGAATGTCAGTGCGGCTCTGACAGCGAAGACTTCACTTCTCCTGAAGGGCTGCGAAAGGAGAAAACTCATGTAGCCATTGGATATGTCTCTGGCTGTGAGCGCCGCTAGAGCCGAGTATATGAAAGCGAGAAACTCATAATCGTATATTATCCCGAATATACATGTCTCGATGATGTTTGAGCCGATAAATACTTGACTTAGAGGTGAGGAACCCGCCGCTTCAAGATATGCTATTTTTAAACTGGAATATCTAAAGTCTTGAGCCCTAATGAAGGCGCGGTATACGGCAGGTATGACCATGAGCTCCAAGACTGGAAACTTCAGAAGCCTCCTTGCCTCCATGCCTATTAGGGACTTTAAGCGGCCCATACTCAGCACTCCAGAATGTGCCTATATATCTGTTCGAGGACCCCGTAGGTAGGCTTAATAGAGATTATATGCAGGTTCATCTCTAAGGCGAGCTTGAATATTGTCCTCTTCAAGGCATCCGCATCCCTCGCCTTAACGTAAATCCTGCCCCTATCCTCATCTACGCGTAGATCCTCAATGAAGTCTAGCTTCTCGAGGCTCTGAGCCAGGATATCAGGCTCGGCCAGCTCAACCGTGTACTCGTTCAGTGAATACTTCTCAGCCATGCTCTGTAAGCTTCCCTCCGCAACTATTCTTCCATTCAGTATCACGGCAACCCTCTCGCAGACTCTTTCAAGCTCCGAGAGTATATGCGTCGAAATGAGGAAGCTTATATCCTCCTCCCTAGCCAGCGAAGCTATCAAATCCAAGATCTCGGCTCTGCCCGTTGGATCCAGGTTCGAGGTGGGCTCATCCAGGATCACGAACTCCGGATGTCCAATTATGGCTTGGGCTAAGCCCAGCCTCTGAACCATACCGGCGGAATAGCTCTTTATTGGCCTATCCATCGCGAACTTTAGGCCGACAGCCTCTATAACCTCTCGGGCCCTCCTCTCCGCATCCCGAATCCCACAGAATGAAGCCTTATACTTTAAGAGCTCGAGTCCAGTTAGTTCTCCCGGGTAGCTGGGCTTCTCATGTAGAACGCCGAGCCTACGTCTAATCTCGTATCCTTGAGTCCACGGATCCATGCCGAAGACCCTCACCGACCCGTCATCAGCCTTCAGAAGGCCAAGGGATATCTTGATCGTCGTTGTTTTACCCGAGCCGTTAGGCCCGATAAGGCCAGTTACTCCCCTATCCACCTTGAGGTTTAAGCCATTTAGAGCCCTAACCCTACCAAAGCTCTTCGTGAGGTTAGAGATCTCCAGTATCAAGGCAATCTAAAATTACTATTTCTTTGAATATATATTGGCTGATCCTAGTCATTTTATGGTGGGGATGAATGAAGCCGTACATGAGCCTTCTTTTACTCCTTACTTTACTCTTAATGCTCTCCTGTAATGTGATTACGGTTTGTTCTAAGCCTCCATGGCTTAAGCCCGGCCTTTACGTAGAGTATAAAATTTCCAATGGAGATGCCGTTCAGCTTGTCTTGGTGGTGGCTAGGGAGATTCTAATTGAGGAGGATCTGCTTCACAAATATAAGATCGGCAATTCTACTGTGATCACGGATCTTGAGCTCGAAGAGTTTATGGAATTGATGAGGAGCCGGAACATCACGGATATTGGGAGAAAGCCTGGAGAATTCACGATCATAAGTAGCTACAGTAACTTTCATGAGCGTTTAATAAAGGCTTATAAGGAGGGCAGGCTGCCAAAGATTCCAGAGGAATATGGGTCTTATGTGATGTGTCAGGGCGGATATTCAAGAGTTAATGCCTCCTATTCTTGGCTGCTTCTCGGCTTTAAGGATGGCTTGGCTCAAGTCAATGTGAGATTCAACGGCTGGGTTAAGAATGAGAGTACAGGGGAGACTAAACACATAGACTTCAACTTCACTGTCTACATAGACCCTGATAGTAGGAAGGCCTTCACGGCTGAAGGCGAGTATTTGGGTATAGTCCCGTTCTGGATCTCGAATGCCCAGGTCGGCTCACGCGTACCAATACTCAGCCTACATGACCAGATCATAAATGGAACGATCAGCGGGGAGGCTGACGTCGAAACTCCATTGGGGGCCTTCAGGGCATACAGCATACACAGAACCGATAAAACAATAAATTTTCCCGGAATGGAACACGTATACTTCGACAGAATAAGAGGGATCCTCCTATCTACAAGAGGCTACGCAGACCCGATCCTCCTCCATTACATGAACATATCCTGTATACTCACAGGGAAGCAGCCTATAGTAGTATCTAAGCTTGAGTATTATGAACTCCCATCCCTGATCATCCCAACATGGAGAATGCTACAGATCGCCGGAGTCATTGCATTAGCCGCCGCATCAATAATTGTGGCGATCACGATTTACATGAGAAGGCATAGAGCACCTTACACCCCTTAATATCAGGAACTTTCAGCTTCTTGCCTAGCCATTTGCATTAGTAACCTTCGTTAATTACTCTATATAAGAAAAAAATGGTAGATTTCATCGGAAAATTCGTGAAATAAGAATTAAGAAGGCAATGACCCAGAAGTAGTTTAATTCTTTCAGGTAGCGGCAGAAAAATTAGTATATATACTTATGGGATATGATTGAATGTTCTTTCAATGCACAAAATGAGGATTGTAGGCACTTCCAAGAAAAGCTTTGCATGATATACATTTATCACTCAGCCATCTGCACTTTAAATCTCTCTCAGCGGATTTTCGTTTGGAAACCTATCAAAGGCCGAGCAAAAATAACACAAAGCCTTTTCTTTCAATTCCCTTTATTGGATTTTTTGCTCGGCCTCGCATGTTTATTTAGGTTCGTTCGGGATGGGCGGTTCACTCGAGGGGGTAGAAAAATATGACTACCTATTGGTAAACTTTAAATTCTTTCTTTTTATAACTATTATGGGCGGTAATATGGGTAGGTACATTACGATTTCCGTGAAGGTACCCATAGAAGTTAAGGAGAAGCTTGAAAAGCTCGGCATAAAACCCTCAAAGTTATTAAAAAGGGCTATCGATGAGGAGTTGAGGAGAAGGGAGATTGAGGAGATAGAGGACAAACTCAAGGAATTAAAGAACGTCTTAAACAGGTTCTCAAGGGAATTCATTGTGGAATCTATAAGAGAGGATAGGGAATCGAGATGACCCTCCTCTTTGATGCATCATCAATATTTGAAGCTCTAATCAGGGGAAACGTGAGGGTTCTGAACAAAAATTATACGTTAGACATTGCGAGGTACGAGCTTGGAAACATCCTATGGAGAAGGAGGATCCTAGTGGGGGATATAGATGATGAGGAATATGCTCGTCTAGCAGACCTGATCAAGAGGACGCTAAGACTGTTGAACATAATCGGTATAGAGTGCCACGAACAGGAGATACTAAAGATAGCTAAAGAATTTAAGATAACCTTTTACGACTCAGCCTATGTCTTCGTCGCAAAAGCTAAAAAGATTCCATTCGTAACAGAGGATGAAAAACTCAAAAGAAAAATAGGAGATTATGTAAAGGCGACAAGCATAGAAGAGATCATAAAAACTTCCCAAGACTAAAATTACGAGTTTCCACCTCTAAGAGTTCTAGTAGACT
>QMXE01000094.1 GCA_003661975.1 Candidatus Bathyarchaeota archaeon | reverse complement strand
TCCGCATGGAGCATAAGAAACATATCTGCCCCTCTCAAATACGATGACCTCAAGTTTCTTATTGACGCGCTTGGCCTTGGCGGCCGCGGCCATGCCAGCGGCGGATCCGCCTACAACAACCAACCTGACCAATCCCATCCCCCTCCCATTCGCTTCAATGCTTAATTAGCCACAAAGTATATTAATCTGGCATTCCCCTACTTAAGAGGCTCAGTTTAGGTTGTGATTTATTGAGTAAAAATGAAGGCTTAATCTATAAGCTCATAGACCAACGCAACATGGAATACTCCCTATTCCATATCTTCCAGTTGAAGGCCAAGTATGAAGAGGATCCTGTATCAAAGGCAGTTTACGAGAAGATCCGTAACGACTCCCTCGTTCATAGAATCATAATTGAACATGCAATTAGAGCCCTCGGAAGGGAGGTCACAGAGCCAGTGATACTGAAGGTTTTAAATTACGATCCAGCGACGATGAAGAAGGAGGAGGCCTCAATGGAGGAGGTAGAAGACGCTCTAGAAGAGCTGGAGGCTATATCGGCGACATATTTCATCATAATGGCCGAGCGATTCCCAGATCCGAGCTTCTCAAGGCTATTCAAGACGATACACGACGATGAGGAAGTCCATCGAAGCCTACTGAAAGATCTAAGAGCACGCAGAGAGATCCTAAAGGCCAGATAGAACTGAAAACCTCAAACCTTTTTATTCGAGATTATCATCCATTAGATCCCACTGGCCTTCCACGAATATTGGACTCATAGCCCCATCAATTAGATGTAAAGTCACGTATAATCCTTACTAGTCGTCAATGTAGAAGTCTTCAAAGGCCTGATATATTATGGCTCCCTCCGTATCTCTGGGAGGCGGCACATTAAGTATGTAGCATATCGTTGGGGTTATATCTGTAAGCCAGACATTCCTCTCAAGCACGACTCCCTTACGTATACCTGCTCCCCACATGATGAATATTGAGCCTATCGAGCTTATGCTTGTGCTTGCAGTTGATAGTTGTTCACCATGAGTCCCTCCGAAAGGCTCCTTAAAGGTGAATACTATATCACCTATCTTCTTGTATGTTGGATCCCCATATAACCCCAAGTAGCGGGCGTCTTTCCTCCTTAACACGAGATTGTATGGATGAAGTCCAGTTTTCTCATCAACATAAGCGTGTAGCGTTGCGATGATCTCATCACAGACCCTTTCATAATCTTCAGGCGGAACTATCCCATGTGGTTCTCTCCCCTTAAGATTCACATTTATGAATATTCCATTCTGAACGTAGGCTTTTGTTCGGCTCCAGTCAATTGCACCATTCCTACGGACTAGAAGCCCCGCTTCTTCGAGAACCTTCGATGTATCTATCCGCATATAGCCGGGTAAACCTCCATGATCCGAAACTAGGATTACAACGGTGTTCTCATCAACCCAATTAAGTATCTCATCCAGCATTCTGTCGAGGCTTCGATGCAGGTTCTCTATGAAGCCCAGATAATGCTTCCTCAGTTTAGGCTCGGCGCCGTAAGCCGGATCCGCAAGTGCAAGTGCATGATGATTCGCGCAATCTATGCAGTGGGATTGAAGCATGCATAGGTCCCACTTGTATTTTGAACATAGATACTTGAGGGCTTTAGCGAGCCATCTATTCTGATAGTCAGCTAGCTCCTCCATTATATCCGTGCCGAACCATGATTTCCTCCAGTCGTGTCCAAGTCCCTCCCATCCAATATCCGTTATGAAGGGCCCTACGGCCTCATAGAGCTCACGTCCAATCGATCTCGGCATTGTGTAGCCATCTACATCCATGATCTGAGTGGCGTATATGCCAATCATACGTCCATCCGGAGAGAGCTTATCAAGCTTAAACCTGATGGTTCCTTCACGAGGCCCATCGTAGGTATCGAAGGTCTCAAGTATCCAGTCTGACCATTCGCCCGGAGATAGATCCGCCAATACATCTCTGCCGCCTCTGTCCCGTGAGATCAAGCATCTATTGTAGGATTCTCCATTCGATGAGTAAACTTGAAGATAGAATTTTTTGCCCGGTGGGACGAGCTTGCAGACCGGCGTGCTTAAACTTACGCCTTCAGGAGGCTTATTCCCGTCTGGAACGCCGTATAGGCGGCTTCTCTCGTCAAGTCCCCCACCGGGAGATCTCGCGCCTAAACCTCTAGCCTCAAAGTGAAGGATTCCAGTGAGGATGGGAAGACCATTCTTCTCTTTCTTTTCCTCTTTTAATCTGATCTCAGCGTTTCCCTTCCCGAATGTTGAGAAGTAATGAGCTCCATCTATTTGATGTAGGCATGGTCTAACGTGACATCCGCAGATCTGAATGCCCTTCTTCATTGTAGGAGGCCATGAGGCTGGATATTTTATCAGGATGCATCTCTTACCAGCCCTCTCAAGGGCATCCCATATAAATTCGGCCTTGCATTCTCTAGACGTATAGCCTGCCATCCATCCGCCATGCAGTTCAGGAGGCTGGAAAACTTGGAAAGACATAACCTGATGCGTTCCATTCCAGGCTCCAGTCGCTATCGTAGTCCAATTCTCAGGCGTAGATGTCGGAATGGATGAAAGGCAATATGGAGCGTAAACTCCCTCCTTAATCATTCTCTTAAAGGCTGGCAAGTCACCCTTCTTAATCATGTTCTCAACGAATTTTGGGTTTACACCATCCATCCCGATCAAGATGCATTTACGGAGGCTACGAGACATACTCAACCCTCCAAATCAATAAAAGTAAAATAGCATAATGTAATCTACGGATATTAAAGTTGTTGGGTTTGCTCGGCAAGACCATCGAGAAAAGGAAGAATTATATGGTAGCGGGGGGTCGATTTGAACGACCGATCTCTGGGTTATGAGCCCAGCGGGTTAACCTAGCTACCCCACCCCGCTTTTCAGCTTTCATCTATTATATATTCATGAATATGATCATTAAAGTTCTGAGATAAAAAAGTTGCGAAGTTGCGTGGCATATTGTTATATGTCTCTCCTTCTAATTACAATTTTAAGTTGCCGTGGATGGATGGGATTTGGGTAGATTGATAATCCTGATGGGTTCGAAGAGAGATTTGGATTTTGCTGAGAGGATAGGTAGATTCGTAGATGATGAGGGCTTTGATGTGAAGTATGAGTATGCAGTTTCTTCAGCCCATAAAACCCCTGAATTTCTGGTTGAGAAGTTAAGGGCCTTTGAGAAGGATGGTGAGAGCGCCGTAATAATCACCGTTGCCGGTCTCTCCGATGCCCTCTCAGGGGCGGCCGCTGGAACATCCATATATCCAGTAATAGCTTGTCCACCTGACCTTGAGAAGTATGGGATGGCGAAGATATTCTCCTCAGTTATGACTCCAACGGGAGTCCCAGTCTTGTTTGCGGCTAGACCCGAAAATGCAGCGCTAGCGGCAATTAAGATCCTCGCTCTTTCAGATCGAAATCTCCAGCGTCAGATAAGAGAATACATTAATAAAAAGAGATGCGAGATAATTGATGCTGACAGGGAGATTAGTGGTAAAAGATGAGGATAGACCCGAACAATGTCCTGTTAGAGTCGAGTCTCCCGTATGCGTTGCTCAAGAGGGGAAAGGTAAGGGACATTTATGAGAGTGACGGAAAACTATTGATAGTCTCCACGGACAGGATCTCGGCCTTCGATGTAGTCTTACCGAATGGAATACCATACAAGGGTGAGACGTTGAATCTATTATCGGCATTCTGGTTCAATGAGACCAAGCATATATTCCCGAACCATCTGATCGAGGTAATCGACTCGAGAACATCACTCGTCAAGAGGGCTAAGCCGATAAAGATGGAATTCATAGTTAGAGGTTACCTTTATGGCTCAGCATGGGAAAGCTACAAACGTAATGGAGAGATCTGCGGAATCAAGCTTCCGTCAGGACTCAATTTGGCTGAGAAGTTGCCAGAGCCTATTCTAACGCCGACAACGAAGGCCGAGGCAGGCCATGACATCGCAATTACAATGGAGGAGGTCATTAGGAATATTGGAGAGGATGCCGCTGAGGAGATAGAGGAGGCAAGCTTAAAGATTTATGAGGAGGCCTCGAGGAGGGCTGAGTCTAGGGGCATAATAATAGCCGATACGAAGTTTGAGTTTGGCATCATCAATGGAGATGTCATTCTGATAGATGAGCTTTTAACTCCAGATTCATCTAGGTTCTGGCCTAAGGATGAGTATGAGGTCGGGAGGAGCCAGCGGAGCTTTGACAAGCAATATGTCAGAGACTATCTATTATCGATAAAGTGGAATAAGAGACCTCCAGCTCCATCTCTGCCTGAAAATGTGATAATCGAGACTTCGAGAAAAT
The DNA here is from genome assembly GCA_003661975.1 of Candidatus Bathyarchaeota archaeon. GTDB lineage: Archaea > Thermoproteota > Bathyarchaeia > Bathyarchaeales > DTEX01 > B63. Next base: position 1,344 of record QMXE01000094.1, on the reverse strand, counting down.
ACATAGAGGCCTATGAGAGGCTCACTGGAAGGAGATTTGAAGAGGATCTGAGGAAGTATCGGAGATGAGCAGGAGCAAATACGCCGAGACAGGAGTTGACGTTAAGAAGAGGGGCATCGAGGTTTTCGGCGAGATAATAAGCAATATCTTCCCAGGGGCATTCTGCGTTGTAACGCAGGATCCTGATATGCCCGGTTATGGAATAGTAACTCATGCTGACAGCGCTGGAAGCAAGCCTGTTCAGGCCTACCTGAACTGGAGGGAGACGGGGGATCTCTCTTGGTTTAAGGGTTTAGCGCAGGATGTTCTGGCGATGAACCTTGACGATATCATATGCGTCGGGGCTAAGCCGATAAATTTCGTTGATTACATAGCCCTAAACCCGCTTAGGCTGCCTAAGATTGAACTCTTAAAGGTTTTAAATGAAGGATTCAGGGAGTGCCTTGATCTACTTGAGAGTTTAGGCGTGAAGGTTTATTTTTCCGGAGGAGAGACTGCCGATCTCCCGGATCAACTTAGAACATTCGATATTTCAGGAGTTGTGAATGGAAGGGTTGATCTATCAGAGGCCGTAACTGGAAGTGAGGTTCAGCCTGGAGATGTGATTATAGGCTTGAGAAGCGGGGGTAGAACCAAATATGAGAAGCGAGAGAACAGCGGAATAATGTGTAATGGGCTTACTTTGGCTAGACATTGCCTTCTAAGGAAGGATTACCAGGAAAAGTATCCGGAGATAATGGATCCAGAGGGAAAAGAATACTATGGAAGATTTAGAGTTGAAGATTATGTTGATGAGTTAGGCATGACTGTAGGTGAGGCTTTAACCTCGCCCATGAGGTTCTTCATACCAGTAATCAAGAAGATACTGGAGGAATGCAGAGATGAAATTTCAGGTATGGTTCATAATATGGGTGGGGGATTAACGAAGGGGCTTAGAGTAGGATTCAACATCAAGTATATAAAGGATGATCTCATAGAGCCCGATCCGATCTTCATGCTTATCCAGAGGGAATCGGGCGAATCATGGAGAGCCATGTTCGAAAATTACAATATGGGCGTTGGATTCGAGATAATCGCAAGGCCCGAGGCAGAGGATGAGATAATAAGCATCTCCGAGAGCTTCGGGCTTCAAGCCAAAAGGATCGGTAGATGCGAGAGAAGCCACGGAAAGAATATTGTCGTAATAAAGAGCAGATGGGGAAAATTCCTGTATGAATGATCGCCTAACGTAACTGTTGCAGTTTAGATAAGTTTATATGCTTATTTGGATTTTTTGGTGTTTGTGGTGGATATGGAGAGAAAGGAGAGATTGTTGAGGAGCGGGGAGGCTGCTGAGATTCTAGG
>QMXE01000093.1 GCA_003661975.1 Candidatus Bathyarchaeota archaeon | reverse complement strand
TTCTTTCGTTGATGTATAACTTATTTATGTTTTTTCGTTCTGCTTTTACGATTTTCGCAAAAGTTATATCCGATGAAACGATAGAAAAATAGCATGGATGATATCGACTTAGAGATTTTAAAGATCCTAAAGGATGATGCGAGGGCTAAATATGTCGACATAGCCAAGAAGGTCGGATTGACTGAGGGCGCCGTCAGGAGGAGAATAAAGAAGCTTCTAAGCGAGGGCATAATAAAGAAATTCACGATAGAGACATCTGTTGAGTTTGAGGGGATAGTCCTAATAGAGACTGAGCCTACAATGACTAATGAGGTTGCGAGGAATATTAAGAGGGTAGCCACTAAGACCTTTGAGGTTTCGGGAGACTATGATATTGCAGCCTTCATTCAGGCATATACGATCGATGAACTTAACGGGAAGATAGATGCCATAAGGGATCTACCTGGAGTTTTAAACACAAATACGCTGATAAAACTTAAGGATTAATGTTCTCCGTCGTTTCCTATGGCCCTAAGAGCCCTATACATGGCCCTGTATGAATCTAAGAGATCCTCACGATGGGACAATGCAGAATAGACTTCATGATGAAACTTGAGGAATTCCCCCTTCCTCTTTCCGCGGATATACTTGAGCAGCCTATCATATATCTGGGCAAACCTCTCGAGATATTCAATCGCAAATGGATTGCTCATCTGAATTGCCGCTGACAAGTCCGGGCTCTCCGTCATCACACTCTCGCATAGTAGTAGCTGCATCCTAAATGTCTTCCCGCCGATCCTCCTGAGCTCCGCAATGTTCTCCTCAGCGATAGTTGAAGCAAATACTACATTTATGAGATGAGTCAATGAGAGGGTGAGAGCCATGATGCGATCATGCCTCTCAAGATCCATGGGGATTATACTGACGTTCGGAAATATGCTCCTCGCCAATTCAACCTCACTTTTCTCGTCGCTTATGGGAATGAGGGTCATCTTCTCACCGGATGGATCCCCAGCTCCCGGTCCGAAAAGAGGATGGATCGAGAGCGGCCTACCCCCAGCCTCGGTAACCATCCTCATAGCTGAGATAACGGGAGACTTAATTGAGGATATCTCCAAAACAATCGTCGACTCACGTATATCATGAATTATCTCATCTACAACTTTTGGGACATCCATTATGGGAGTGCATATAACTATCAATTCGGATGATCTTGCTGCTTCAGTATTGCTTTGGGTTGCCTCCGCATTTAGTGAGCCCGCGAATTTCACGGCTTCCTCCCAGTTGATGTCGGATATAATGACCTCATTTCCTCGCTGAGCGAAGTATCTCGCGAATAGTCTCCCCATCCTCCCAGCTCCGCCAATAACGGCGACTCTCAAATCTAAACCTCCAATCCCTTCAAGCCTTCATCTTTAATAATTTCTCTCTTTGAAGACGCTTCGACTCTCCTATTAGGAGATCGAGGAGTTTAAGGCAGAAACCCTCATTCATATCTTCACTTCTGCAGAGATCAAGAACCCTCCGCTTCAGATCTTCTTCAACACTTAAATCCTCTACTGGAAGATTCATCTTCATCTTTATCTCTGCAATCTTCTCTGCCAGTTCATTCCTCTTCCTGCATAATCTGAATATCTCAAAAGTAACGGAGGCTATCTCCCTCCTCAACTCCTCGAGCTCAGCGATTTCAGCCAAAACTTGATCCTCCAGAACACCAGATGAATCCGTAAGGGAGAATATAAAATTCATTCACATAAAATCTTCAAAACATTCCTTATATCCCTAATCTTTAAGACATCCACGTCCTCAGCACGGCTGCCTCTTCTGAATAGTATGAATTTCATTCCAGACTTAACAGCACACTCCAAGTCTGATAGGTGATCCCCGATGAAAATGGCATCTCTCGCCGATACATTTAGTAACTTTAGAAGTTCAAGGGCATGAGTAGGATTCGGCTTTGGATACTCAACATCATCCCTCGCGAGTATCGCGTCGAAGTATTCTCGAATATTGAATCTCCTTAGGATCTTCTCGGCATACTCCCTGCAGCTCCTCGTTAGAAGCCCAATCCTAAATCCACGCTCCTTTAGTGAGCGAAGGACCTCCGGAACGCCATCGATCAGGGACGCGGCATCCAACGATTCGATCTCAACCCTATTCATCAAGTCCGAGACTCCACTAAGCACTCTTTTAATGTATCTTTCTGGGAAGCCTCTGACCTTTAGATCCTCAGCGGCAATGGATGTAATCTCGGAGTTCAACATCTCATCATTCAACAGGCCATGCGTTACGCCTGCATCCTCAAGATATTTGATTATGAGCCTCTTCATCTTCTTGAATGGTATCGCAGAGTTAATGAGTGTACCGTCGAGATCAAAGATTACCGCCTTCAAGGAGCCTTAAGCCTCCCAGTCGGGGCTGAATTATCAGTCTGAGCTCAGCGTATTTCCGATATTAAATCCCATAGTACCTGTTAATCTCATCCTCGTAATCCGAGATTCTTCCAGATTCTACATCGTTAACTTTCACGGTTCTCCTCAGCCTAGAAGACTCTATTAATGCATAGGAGGCCGCTAGATCCCTAAGGCCCTCCCTTCCGCTCGTCTCCATATCCCTTCCCTCCCTGATGGCCCTTAGAAACTCTAGGGTTTCTAGAGCCATTGGATCCCTGATGCCATATGGGAAGAACTTCTCCTTTACGGCACTGCTTGCCTTCTCCTCGAAGAGCCTTGCAATATCGATCTCCTCTCCATCATCGAGTATCAGCCTATCAGCCCTTATGCATCCCTTACTCCCATAGATCGTCCTTGGAATAACAGTTTCCCATCCATGTCCAGCCCATGAGAAGAACCACTGCCCCACAACTCCCGTTCTAAACCTGAAGATCCCGAGGAAGGTATCATCTACATCCGGCTCAACGGACTCGACTATCCTGCCCTTCTCATCCACGCGGATCCTCTTCTTCTCGAGGATACTGACTATGCTGGAAACCTCCTCAATCTCGCCGCACAGATACCGGAGTATATGGAATAGGTGGACGCCCATATCTATAGTTGCTCCACCTCCAGCTAGGAGCTTCTTATGCCGCCAAGACGTCTCAGCGACTATTTTATTTGGAGACCAGTATCCCCCAGCCATGCCTCCTAGGATCATCTGAACATCGCCGATATATCCCTGATCGATGATCCACTTCGTCATTCTGATCTCCGGGAAGTATCTTGTGTTCTCCGCTACTCCAAGCACAACACCTAAATCTTCAGCCTCCTCAACCATTCTACGTGCTGCCTTAACGGTTAATGCCAGAGGCTTCTCGACCAAAACATGCTTGCCAGCCCTAATACATGCAAGGGCAATCTCGTGATGAGAGAAGACTGAGGTGTATATCTCAACAGCGTCTATATCGGCTTTACGCAGCATCTCCCTATAGTCGGCATAAACCTCAACGTCAACATCATTTTGGAAGTCATATACGTAAATGTGGGGCTTCGCGAGTGGATCCCCCGAGGGGCCAATGGGCTTTCTGGGGGGAACGCCGTCCTCTCGGCTTCTAAATCTCTTCGCATCCTCGATCCTACGGGCACATAACGCCTTAATTCTAACATCTACATTTCTATTCAGCAGTTCCCTATATCCATGCAGGTGCGCTGGCATTATCCTGCCGCATCCTATCAGACCGACCTTCAACATATCAACTCACCATTCAAGAACCGAGAAATCAGGCCTTAACAGTTAAAATTCATCTCATAACCTATTTATCTTTTCAGCACACGCTAAGATTAAAAGGGCCTAAGCCTAAAGCGAGTATGATGCGGAGGAAAATCCATGCCTAACATAAATGAAACTTTAAGGGCCATCAGGGATGATTTCAGAAGAATTTCGAACCTCAAATTGATACTTGACAGATTTAATATAGACCTTTCATTCTCTTATCTGAACTTAGATCTTAAGTGCCCAATCCTCATAGCGCCGGGTCCGCTTACCCAAAGCCTTTCCAGAATAAAGAAGGCTGCAGATGCCGGTTATGGCGGCGTCGTTCTCAAATCGGTCGTCGGGGAGGATCAGCATGGAAATGCCTCGATGAAAATGCTGAGGAAGAGATCCACATTTGCAAGGTGGGTCTACGATGATGAGGGAAACCCGATCTTCCACTGGAACGGTGGGCTTGATCTAAGAGACTTAAGGGAGTATCTGAAATTTGCGAGGGAGGTATTTAGGTTTGGGAGAGAAAGGGACTTTCCGGTGATACCCTCATTTCTATGTCATCTGCCTAAGAGCTTGGATGAGGAGTGGAGGGTTGAGGAGTGGGAATATACAACGAGAATACTGGTTGAGTCCGCCAGCATATACTACGGCGACCTTCCAGTCATAATGGAGATAGACTTCTGCCCATTCCTAAAGAGGGAGAGATTGGCTGTTGATAGGGAAGTCGTCCTTAGATGGTATAGGGAGGCGCCTAAACTCGTAAAGGAGGCCTCCTCAAACGTCCAGGTAGTTCCAAAGCTCCTTAATTTGGATTTCGGCCTTGATTTTCAGATGGAGATGATTAGAGCGGCTAGGAATGGAGGGGCTGATGGAATAGTGATAGCCAACAGATTCTTTAGGAAATATACTGCGAAGGATACTGGCGAGACCTACTTTACGGCACACGGAGGAATGGAGCTACGTCTAATAAATCAGAGACAGATAAGGGAGGCAAGGAGAATCACTGATATGCCAATAAGCGCCACTGGAGGAACATACTCCGGCAGACATATCATTGAATATCTCAATTTGGGAGCGCAGAACGTTCAGGTCTTAACTTATGTGATGAAGAGAGGCTTTAAAGAGGCATTTGAAGACTTGATCTTCAACCCAAAAGATGGATTCATAAAGTTGATTTTGGAGGGGGAGATCGGCTGATCCAGCGGCCCCTCTTTAGCTGAGCTACTTCGATACTATATTCACATCTCCTATCAGTATGGACGGGGCGTAAACGCCATCCATCGTTGCCCTCCTATCACTCCCAACCTCGATTATCCTCTTTAGCGACTCAAAGGCATTACCGGATATCATTGTCTCCTTTAGCGGAAACTTCACTTCGCCATTCCTAACGTAGCATGCCTGCTTAGCTATCCCGGAGAAGTCTCCGCTCTCAAACTCGACGTTCCCGCTGAACCTATTGATGATTATGCCATTATCAACTTCTGAGATCAGATCCTCAGGGCTCTTTGTTCCGGGCTTCACAAGTAAGTTTGAGATTGAGATCGATGGCAGACTTGAGTAGCTCCCTCTAGCGGCATTTCCAGTCGATTCCCTATTAGCCTTATTCGCCGTGTAAGAGTCGTAGAGGAAGCTCCTTAAGACGCCGTTCTCGACCACGACTGTCCTTTGAGACGGAACCCCTTCAGCATCGAACTGTGATGAACCAATGCCATACGGGAGCAACCCATCATCGATAAGGGTTAACTTCCGATCCGCAACTTCTAAGCCTATCTTGTCGGCCCACAGGCTTCTCCCCCTCTGAACATTATCCGCATTGATGCTGCTCACAACCGGACCAAATAATACATCAGCAGCGACGTCTGGGCTCAATATAACCTCGCCCCTAAAGGATTCGATCTTCCTCGCGCCGAGGGACATAAGGGCCTTTCTAGCCGCCGCCTCTCCGATCCTCTCAGGTGAAAATCCCCTCAGCGTCCTTGAGAGGTCATACTCGTAGGAGAAGCTTGATGCTTCACCATTCTCCTTTGCTATACAGACCAGATAGAATGATATTGCCGTCCCCCGACTTTCCAGGTCTATTCCA
>QMXE01000092.1 GCA_003661975.1 Candidatus Bathyarchaeota archaeon | reverse complement strand
TCCTCTGGTCTTCCAATAGCCCTTATCCTCCCATTACTGAGAAGTATCAGCATTTCGCAGTATCTCGCAGCCAAGTTTAGATCGTGCATCGTGCATATAACTGTGATCCCCTTCTTTAATGCGAGATCCCTTAGGAGATCCATGATCTCTATCTGATAGTTTATATCCAGATTTGAGGTAGGCTCATCTAACAGGAGGATCTTCGCTTCCTGCGCGAGGGCTCTGGCGATTAATATTCGCTGCAATTCTCCTCCGCTAACCTCCGTTACGGATCTGTTGGCTAAGTGCAGAACGTTCGTTAGTTTCATGCATCTACTAACTATCTCCTCATCTCTCTCATCCTCGATTGATAATCGTCCAAGATGGGGATACCTACCCATCATTACGATGTCCCAGACTGAAAAGTCAAAGTTTACAGTTGGGTTTTGGGGGACGGATGAGATTCTCTTCGCTATCTCCTTCTCCCTCATCTTCAAGACCTCCCTTCCATCGAGGAAGACAGCTCCCTCCGTAGGCTTCAGAAGATTATTTATGATCCTAAGTAGGGTTGTCTTCCCCGAACCGTTAGGGCCTATGATCCCTATGAAATCCCCCTTCTCAGCCGAGAATCTTATATTCTCGAGGATCCTTCTGGCGCCATAATAGAAGCTTACATTCTCAACCTTTAGAGTGACCGTACGCTCCTCCTCCTCTTTAATAGATAAATAAAGAATGGAACCCCCGAAATGGCCGTTACAACCCCCACGGGGATCTCCATTAAAACCCTTGCAAGCGCATCGGACCACGCCAAGAAGATTCCGCCCGCAAGCGCAGATGACGGGATTAATATTCTATGGTCCGGTCCTACCAAGAGCCTCATCACGTGAGGAACCACCAATCCAACGAAACCTATCATTCCAGAGAATGATACTGAGGCGCTAATCATCAATGCAGAAGTTACAAGCAGCGTCTTTTTTGTTAGCTCGACGTTCGTTCCGAGGGATTGAGCAGTCTCCTCTCCTAGAAGCATCGCATTCAGATCCTTAGCGAACATGTACGTGACCGCTAAGCCGATGAATGTTATGGGCGTTATAACATCAATTTTTATCCAGTCTGCGCCCCAGAGACCGCCCATAAGCCAAAGAACTATCTGGTGCCTCTCCTGAGCCATGATCCAAACCAAGATTGAGATTATCGCTGAAAAGAAGTATGAGACTGCTATGCCCGCCAGAAGTAGCGTGTCAGTTCTTAATCTTCCCTCAACCCTCGCCAGATTATATACGAGGATAAGAGTGAAGAGCCCCGTGAGAAACGCTACGGCCGGAGTTGTATATATGCCGATTATGGAAGGAAGCATATTCATGGCTATTGCCGCTCCAAGTGCGGATCCAGAGGATACTCCTATAACGTAGGGACTCGCCATAGGGTTTCTAAATAACGCTTGCATGACCATCCCGGACACTGAAAGCGAGGCCCCAATGATGAATCCGAAGAGTATGCGCGGTAACCTAAGCTGGAGGATAATATTGACATAAACCTTTCTTGGCGGAGAGTTGAGGATTCCAATCTTCCAACAGAACACTTCTAGAATCTCAGTTGGAGAGATATATACTGGTCCTATGGCTAACGTTAGAATTAAACTCAAAAATAGGAGGAGGATGAGATAGGTTACTGTAGCTCTCCACTTTAATAGCCTCTTACTTGGCATTCCCCTTCACATTATTTTGTCCTGCTTGTCCTCTTAATCAACGCAACCGCCAATATCACAATTGCTATTATGGATATTACTGATAGCACCATTGAGGCATTAACAATCAGGGCAGAGGCTACCGGGTTAACCTTAAGCGTCGCTACCTTCCCGCCAGCGCTTACCGTGTATACTCCGGGTTTCTTCATCTCTGCCGTAAAGACTACAAGTTTGCTTTCTCCAGCATTTAAAGTGACGTTCTTCTGCAAGATCTTACCATCAATCGTTATCGATGCAGTTTTTACTCCGCCAAGTTCACCAGTATTTTTAACCTCAACGAATATGACTGCTGATTCGCCGACGGTCACGCTTGACTGAACCGTTAAGTCAGTTACTGCGAGCATTTTGCTCCATACCTCTGGATGAAGAAAGTTTATTATCTTTTCTAATGCCAAGACTACTCGAGGTCCAGGTCGGCTGATAATGTCTGGATCCATCGTGTGTATTTGTCCATGTATCAAACCTTCCTCCTTCATCTTCATGAGCTCTTCATATATCATTTCGACTCCATGCTTGTAGGGAACGATTATGTGCGCCGGGTCAGCCTTTACGAGTTCCTCCTTACTTATTGTTGCCCATCCGGTTTTATTCGAGAATACGTTTATTCCCCCGGCCTTTTCTATTAGGTCATTAACGTAAGTTTTTGCTCCTGCAATGAATATCGGCTTCATCCAGCAAATATGAGCAACTTCAACCTTATCGGCTCCCTCGACTGCGGTCTCAAGGTTACTGATCTTTTCCTGTAAATCCGTTATGAGCTTACTGGCAGACTCTTCTTCCCAGCATGCCTCGCCGATAAGTCTAATGTCATCGAATATTCCGTCAATGCTATTGGCCGTTGATATCACAACTACCGTAATATTGATCCTTTCGAGATTATGAATAAATTCTGGAGGCAATAGATTGTGGCCGAAGACTAAATCTGGATTTAGATCCGCGATCTTCTCTAGGCTTGGATTTGTAAATCCCCCAACAACTGTTATCTTGCCCTCAGCCTCCCTCTCTAAGACTTCAGGCGGATAATTGCAGTATGACGTCACACCTACGACCCTATCTCCTAAGCCTAGAGCGAATAGGATCTCCGTTATCGATGGTGCCAAAGAGACTATTCTCATCGGCCTCTTCGCTATCCTAACGATTCTTCCAACATCATCAGTTATAGTTACCGATGAAGCTGCAGAGCTGGGAAGCAGCGGCAAGAATGTTCCAACTAGAATCAGTATTAGGGCGATTTCTTTGTAGCGCTTCTTCATTTGAATCACTTGGATGGATTATCCATCCAAAAATAAAAGCACACCATTGAAATATAAGTTTAACTCTAGAGTTGCCAAGGACCTTTTGCAATCCTTTTCTGATGCTTAATGCATAAATTTAAATTTCCTATTGCTTTAGCGTTTGCTGGTGATCATTGTGGTTTTGGGGGATAAGGTTTTTGTTGCCTTTACGATGGACTGTGAGAGGATTAGGAGGTATTCTCCTCCAGGAGGTCCGGAGAGTTGGGAGCTTAGTGAGAGAGCAATTAGAGGTTTTGTTCAGGTTTTGGAGGATAATGGTTTGTCGGGAACCTTCTTTATTGTTCCGGAGACCGCTATGAGACATAGGGATCTGTGGCTTGAGCTTAAGGAGAGGGGATTTGAGCTTGCACTCCATTATCATCCTCAGAGCTTCCGTAATGGAGAGTGGAGGGATTATCTCGGAGGATATTCTTATGAGGAGCAGAAGATGCAATTGAGCGAGGCGATTAAGGATTGGAGCAGAGCATTAGGAATGAGGCCTGAAAGCTTCAGACCTGGAAATTTCTCCGCGAATGATCATACATTCAGGGTCTTGTATGACCTGGGCTTCAGGCAGGGGAGTGTGAGTTCTCCAGAGCGGAATCTACCTAAATATAAGGCTGTATGGGTTGGGGCTAATCCCTACCCGCATCATGTATCTCCAACTAACCGCTTGGTCGAGGGCAATTTGGAATTCTTTGAGATCCCCGTGACTGTGGACAGGGATAAGAGGGTCTGGAATGGCAAGAATGCATTGGAGCTGAGGGTTGAAATGGCAGAATTGGATGATCACAGGGAGACCGTTGATAAGTGGCTTCAACATCTCGTTGAGAATGATATTCCAATAAAGCATGTTGTGGCGTTAACGCATAACGTCTTTGACTATTCGGATCGTATGAGTGAGATGCGTAAAAGACTTGAGGGCATCATCAATTACGTCTATAGATTCTCAGATGTTTACGGTTTGAATGTTATACCCTCAACGATCAAGCAGATACACATGGCAGTTCACGAAAAAGATTATATATCCACTAAGGAGAGCTGAGGAAGAATTGGAGGGAAAGCGAGAATGACCTACGAATGTAAGGGATTGATCGATCTTGGATTCTATCCAAACTATTCATTTGAGGTCGGCGACATAGACGGTGACGGAAAGAAGGAGATCGCTGCCCTATCAACGGATGGAAATACACTTAGAGTATTCAATATTGATGGAAAGATGCTCTTCGAACGTAAATTGCAGAATAATGGTTGCTGGGGAACCCCGTTACCTGCATTCGCGGATCTCGATCATAACGGAAAGGAGGAGCTCCTAGTTCCAGACGGTCCCCCCGGAAAGGCTCGCATAATCGCCTTGGACGCCGACAATAATATAGTCCGTGAACGCCGCATCCCAGGTGAGATGGCAGATGATTATGGAATTGCCATTCCCCTTCTCGGAGCATTCAAGAGAGATGATGATAAGATTGGGGTTGTGGCAGGCGTCGCCGGCGGATCATTAATCGCCTTTAATGAGGACTTTGAGGAGATATGGCGCTTAGATGGGCTTAGAAAGGATTTTGGACATGAATTCAACTTTGAGAGGGTTAAGGGAGAAGAGGGTGAGGTAATAGCATTCACAACCGTAGATCACATAAGGTATGCAAGGCCTGATGTTGAGGGAGACCTAATGATAGTGAATTCCTCTGGGAAGGTCATATTCAAGAAGAGGGTTAGGGATCTGCTTAGTGACACTCACTTCGATATGGTTGCAATAGCGGACTTTACGGGTTCAGGGAGATCTGAGATTTTAACTGAAAAGGGCTTCCTACTCGATTTCGACGGCAACGTAATCTGGGATGCCTCAAGATACTTTGATCATGGACAGTGGATCGCTCACGTTCCGAATCCACATGGTCCTGGAAGATGGGCATTCATCTCTGAGCTGTGGGGCTATAATGGAAAGAGCAGAATGCTAGATTCGAATGGCAACTCTGTCTGGGAGCTCGGGAAGCATAGGCATTCAGTCATTGATCAAAAGGTCTTTCCGGGCTATAAGGTTGCTCCTACCAGGGTTCATGCCATTGACTGGGATGGAAGCGGAGAATATAATATCGTATTCGGCGAGCAAGTTGTGTTTGATGGTCATTTATGCAAGAAGACTACGAGCCATAAGCTTAAGATATTCGTGTTCAGCGTTGAAGGCGAGCTCCTAGCCGAGATACCATACACTGATACTAGACGTGAAGGCTTCTTCTATAATGGGGAGGTGCGCTCAAGAGCTCTAGACGTAGATGGGGATGGAAGGGTTGAGCTTGTCTTTCCACGCCAGGATGGAAACGTGATGATCATAGGAAAGAAATAGCCGCCGTCTACTTCTCCTTTAATTCATCGATTAGAACTTTTATTTTATCGAGGAGCCTTAGATTCTCATTATCGGGATCAATCCTAACGTTGATCCATGTTACGCCAAGCTTCACGTATTCCCTGAATGAATCGATTATATCATCCATCTTTACCTCATCGGGCTTGAAGCGCGTGCATATGCCATACAGGAATGGCTTGTCACCCACGTACTTTTCAACAGTCCTCCTCCTCGCGATATACTCCTCTATCTCCCCATCCACTATCTTGAGCGGTGAGACCCATCCATCAGCGTTTTTCGCGGCGTATATCCTCATTCTCCTGCCATTCCCACCGCATATAAGTGGAGGATGAGGCTTCTGATATGGCTTGGGATCAAGCCAGCAATTCCTAACGCTATAATATTTACCATTAAATGTCACTTTATCTTCTGTCCACAGCTTTTTGATGAG
>QMXE01000091.1 GCA_003661975.1 Candidatus Bathyarchaeota archaeon | reverse complement strand
GCTTCTCTCCGCGAAGCATCCGCTCATAGGCTATTCTATGACGCTCAAAATACTTCTCCGCAGACTCGAATTTAAACTCGTCTTGGAGGCGCTTAGCAGTTAATCGCCCATCAATGGGCTCAACGATGAAGAATGCATCGTCAGCGTATGATCTAACCTCCACCCCGCCCGGATAGGCCTTAATGATCCTATCGGGAATATCAAAGTTGAAGTCGTAATGTGCAATAACATAATCTAGGCTTATATCGCGGGTGATCACATTCACGTAATAGTCCGTCTCCGCGAGAACCCTACCCAACGGATCGATTATCCTAGACCTATCAGAGCAGACCGAGGAGACAACGAAGTAGCGGTTCAGCCAAGCATACGCCTGCAATGGGAAGCCGCCATTATAAGCCGAGGGCCAAAAGACGACCCTAGCTCCCTTCTCGGATAGCTCACGCCAGCCCTCAGGGAAGCAGATATCAAAGCATATCTGAATCCCAATCCTTCCAAAGTCCAATTGGAAGACTGGAAAGTCCGAGCCGGGGGTTACTCCATCCTCAAAGACTGTATAGTCATTCGAGCTCGTAACCGGATGAACCTTATCGTATATGCCTAGAACCTCGCCCGACCTATCGATGATGACTGCTGAATTCCAGAACCTCCCATTCCGCCTAGTTATTATCGGGCAGATAACGTAGCATCCAGCCTCTCTAGCCTTTTCACTCACGATCCTAGTCGTTGGTCCCGGAACCTCCTCGGCAACATCATCCAGAGGCCTCTTAATGTCTAATTTCGTGAAGGCCTCAGGCAGGCAGACTATGTCGGGCTTTTGGCGGAGCGCTAGATCCAAGAGCTTCATCACGTATCTTCTGTTCTCCTCTACTGTCCGGTATGATCTTCCAGCCAAACAGACCGTTGCCACCCGGATCCTCAACCCTTAAACCCCGCAGAGAAGATTTATCTAATCGAATTTAAGGCTTAGTTGCAGAATAGTGTGGGAGGCTGAGTATCTGAGGAAGCTTAGGATAGGCTTCATTGGGGCTGGAGTCAGGGCTAATGAGGCTCACTATCCATCACTAGCCGAGATGGATGATGTGGAGATAGCGGCGATCTGCGATCTACGCAGAGATAGGCTTGTATCCACAGCTGAGAAGTATGGAGTTAAGCATCGCTACACCGATTATAAACGGATGCTTAGAGAGATCGATCTAGACGCCGTATACATAATTATGTCTCCGGAGCTACTCGACCCAATAGTCACCTATTGCCTCGAGGAGGGAAAGAACGTCTTCATAGAGAAGCCTCCTGGAATGAGCGTTGAGGAGACGAGGAGATGGGCTGATCTCGCGCGTAAAAATGACTGTAAGACCGCTGTGGGCTTCCAGAGACGCTTCCATCCATGCGTTCAATATGCAAAGAGGATCCTTGAGGAGAGAGGTAAGATCAGGTATTGCATGGTAACCTTCCATAAGCACGGCGAGTGGATGGGATACCTCGGAAGATATGGAGGGGCAAGCCTAGTCCTAGACGTTATACATGCAGTTGACCTCCTAAGATGGATTGGAGGAGAAGTCAGGAGGGTTCACAGCCTAACTGGACAGATATACAGTAGTGTTGAGGGACACATGAACTTCTATACGGCAATCTTAGAATTCGAGAATGGAGGCGTCGGCATACTGAATAGCAATAGAACGGCTGGCGGGAGGGTTCTCAGATTCGAGGCGCACAGCAAGGGAATCTCCGCTTACGGGGACATCCCCGGAATACCCGGAATCGATAGGCTAATGATCCTAAAGGATGATCAGCCATACCAAACAGCGGAGATAATAAGGAATGAAGAGCTTATTGGAGAGGCTCCCAAGACATATTATGACGGAACATTCCAGGTTAACCGCAACTTCATAGAATGCATAATGAGTGATGAGCAGCCCATAACGAACTTTGAGGATGCCGCGAGGACGATGGAGGTTATAAGGGCCATTCAATCGGGACCGAGGATCTCCTAAATGCATGAGGCCATCCAGCAACCTAAACCCTTTTAAGGGCTTTCTTCGCTGAGATATCTTTACAGCCACGCTGAGGATAAGCATTGAAGAGGCTTAGAAACTGGCTTCTCTTCCTCATAGTCATCCTATTTTGGAGCTCAAACTGGACAGTGATGAAGATTGGGCTTAGATACGCGGATCCATTAACCTTCGTATTCCATAGATTTCTAATATCAGCCCTCACACTGCTACCCGCGTTGATAGTATTGAGCGGGAAGATCCCGAGGAGAAGAGGAGACCTAGCCAACCTACTCTTTATAAGCGTAATCAATGCCCTAGGAATACTTTCGACGAATACTGGGCTGGCCTATGAGAAGTCGGGATTAAGCGCCGTGATCACGTATACCCAGCCCATCTTCGTCTTCTGCATGGCAGTTCCCTTCCTAAAGGAGAAGGCGAGCATGAGCAGGATCATCGGGGTCTCAATGGGATTCCTAGGAGTCTCTATAATATCGCTTACTAGAGGAGCATCGCTCGGAGACTCTATGGAGCCGATACTTCTGCTGCTCCTAGGAGCATTCCTATGGGCCGTCACGACGATCTACTATAAAAAATCCTTAAGCCACGTTGATCCCGTCATAACTAATCTGTTTCAGATGGGCTTAGGCTCCATCCTCATAGGATTAGCATCAGCGATTCATGGAGAAGCAGCTTTTCCAGCATCAACCGAGTATCTATTCGCGATCCTATACGCCTCCGTAGCATCATCAACCGTAGCCTTTACCATATGGATCTATCTGCTCAGAGAGGAGGAGGCCACCGTCCTCTCATCCTCAGCCCTAACGATTCCCATGGTAGCCCTAATATTCGGATGGCTATTCCTAGGTGAGACGATCAGGCCTCAAGCGCACATAGGAGCGCTCCTAATAATACTTGGAGTCTACCTAGTTAATAGAAGATAGGAGCATCAAACATGATCGTCAGATAGCCTAAAATAAGACTTGATCGTCAGCCCTTAACATTTAGGATCCATGCTGGAATCCTCCTCTTGAGAGCCTCATAGAGGAGTCTTCCCCCGAAGATACTCAGCAATCCATGGATGAGATTGAAGGATGCGACGAGGGGACTAATAGCCAAAGCCGCGCTTAATGGTATTCCATAATATAATGTGAAAACTGGAAGTGTAAGTATGAACATGACGAGGATGCGTATTAGGCAGCCAGCGATGTATGGCATGACTCTGAGAATTCCCGGCTTCTTCTCGGCTATTATGCATCCAAGATAGAAGCCCGTTACCGTTGAGAGCTCAGCCATCGCCTTCATAGTCGCCCCAACGAAGTCACCGCTCCTAACCAGTATCGCGAGGAGAGCTACTACAGATGTGAATACGCCCGCCTTCAGCCCCATCATAAGCGTGGATAACACTATTGGGATTCCAGTCAAATCGAACTTTAGGAATGGAAGCCATGGAAATGGTATCTTAAGCCCAGAAAACTTCATTGTATAATCCAGTATGATCACTAGGGCGCTGAGCATGGCTATCCGAGATATGACCGTTGAACGCTTACTCACAGTTAACTCCCCAGATATTCTCGGCGATGATGTATTTTTAGATGTCTATCCTCCATTTAAGGATCACGTCCCAAAATGGCTATCCTCTACTCTGCCTCCATATCTTCTGGAATTCCTTCTCATATATGGAGGCAACACGATCACTAAGTATCACGATCAAGTTCTCATTGTTATATTCCTCAGCTGACCTCGAATAGTTATAGCTCCCAGTGATCACTATTATGCCGTCGATTATCATCACCTTGTCATGCATAAGCCTCGGATTCGTGTCATTCCTAACATCTATCCCAGCCGCCTTCAACCTCTGATATTCACTGTATCTCGTTATTTGAGCCTCCTCAAAGACGACTTTAACCTCAACTCCCCTCTTATGAGCCCTTATGAGAGCATCGCCTATCGAATCGAGCGTGAAGCTATAGATCAAGATGTGAATCGACTTGTTAGCCCTGTCGATCCAACGGATGATCTCGTCCTCGCATCCTCCCCTAGGAGAGAAGTAGACTCCCAGAATCCTAAGCTGCCGAGTCCCCAGAATCTTTAGCTGCCGATTGAGATTTGAGATTTGACTCTGCAGACTCTTGATCTCCGAGTATGCCCGCTCAAGCTTGCTCTGCAGACCGGATGTCTCAGCCTTCAACGCTCTAATCTTACTCTCATACTCTGATACGTCAATGGAGGATAATCCAAGAGCGTAGCCCAACGCTACCCCAATAAGAATTACAATCAGATATTTCGAGGCTGATCTACCCAAGAAGACCCCCTCACATACAGCGTATGCACCACCATCCATACATGATCTTTGAGCAAACAGGATGTGGCATCCTATTAATCTCAATAAAGATTATTTAGGCATACCGGCCATCTGTATCTTAGTGGTCATCATGGGACTTCCAGAACTTCTGTATCTATCCCGAAGGGATGTTGAAGATGTAGGATTAACAATGAAGGAGATTATCGATGCAGTTGAAGATGTATTTCGAGAGAAGGGCCTTGGAAGGGTTGAGATGCCCCCTAAGCCCGGAATCCATCCTAAGGGGGATGCCTTCATACACGCCATGCCAGCATACATTCCAAGGTTGAAGTCGGCTGGCATAAAGTGGGTCAGCGGTTACCCGGAAAACTATAAGCTTGGACTTCCCTATATAACTGGTCTGCTCATACTGAACGATCCGGAGACTGGAGTTCCACTATGCGTTATGGACTGCACGTGGATAACTGCTATGAGAACTGGGGCGGCCACGGCTGTAGCGGCGAAGTATCTCGCCAGAAGAGACTCTGAAACGATGGGCATTCTGGGTTGCGGAGTTCAGGGGAGAAGCAACCTCGAAGCGCTGCTCATCGTCCTTAAGGATCTGAGGAACGTTAAGGCATACGACATTAACAGGGAGAATCTGCGCAGATACGTTGATGAGATGACTAGGAAGCATGGAGTAAATGTGATTCCAGTTGATTCCCCGAGGGAGGCAGTTGAGGATTGCGATGTGGTAGTCACGGCTGGGCCTATACGTAAGAATCCGAATCCGGTGATTGAGGCTTCATGGTTCAGTGATGGAGGATTTGCATGCGCCCTGGACTTCGACTCATACTGGAAGCCTGAAACCATGCACTCAATGGATAAATTCTGCACTGATGATGTTGAGCAACTAATGTATTATAGGTCTGAGGGATACTTCCAGGATATCCCGGAGGTATATGCTGATCTAGGAGAGATAATTGCCGGAAGGAAGAAGGGTAGAGAATCAGATGGGGAGTGCATAATGGCCATGAATTTAGGATTGGCGATCGAGGACATGGCCGTGGCCATCAGAATCTACGAGACTGCAAAAAAGAAAGGCATTGGAACATGGTTGCCTCTTGATTAGAAGCCTAAAAGTCAGAGTATCTAATAACGTTTTTACCAGCATCCAGAACCTCTCTGACCCTCCTTCCATCGAAGAGTTTTAGGCATACCGTTACTTCCCTATCCGTATCAATTATTACTTGATCGCTACTTTCAAGTATGTGATCTATGCTTATAGACTTGAAACCTCTAATCTTAAGCGTAAAAATATTCTTTTCCACTTTAACCTTCCTGACTCCATCTATAAGCGGCTTGAAGCGGATCCCATTCGGATCAGCCTTTACTCCACCTACAATCTGGTTGCCCCTGTGGAGCTGCCAATACTCATCCGTGTCTATCCATATATCCCTTCCAGAATAGTCTATTCCGACTTCAACACTCTCCGGGGATGGCAACTTATATCCATTCCAAACCCTCGATAAGGCCTCAAACACTCCAGACCCAGTGGTAGATACTATATCCAAAAAGTTGTTGTGGTCAGTTGAGTTTCTGAAG
>QMXE01000090.1 GCA_003661975.1 Candidatus Bathyarchaeota archaeon | reverse complement strand
TATGAATCATGGTCACATATACTAATGCTGATATGGCGAATGGTATTACGATCCACCATATGGAGAAGGGAGGCTTCTCAGCTGAGGACGGCCTTAGAGACTTGAATGTTTCAGTGAATATTCTGGGATGTCTAATGAGGGGCATGAGTCCAGCGGCTATTCCAGCCCCTATGAGGGGGGATATCCACGCATTAAGAAGCGACCTCTGCCATGTCAACTGTATGCTCATGCCCGGTGCCCACTCATGGGCGAATGCCGTTATACCATGGGTTACGAGGAACCAGTTGCCTATGACAAAGACTATGAATGATCCTAAGAAGCCGCTGATTAGGATGTTAAATGGAATGATGAAGCCTGAACCTATCAGCGTTATGCTTGTGGCAACTCCAAATGAGGCTCCTGGTAGAACCTTGTGAACCCAATAGTTTAGATCAACCCAGGGGATCGGTATTACTTGAAACTTATATTTTAATGCCTTTGTAATGTATGGTATGGTGTATGCTACGATGCCGTAGAGCATCGAGATAATGGCGGTTAATGAGAGAATCTGAATTCTCTTCGGCTCCCCCTCCGAGAATGCAATTGCCGCCTGCGCAACTGGCACCTGCATTGGGAATGGAAGCTTCTCGGTGACTATGTACATCTGCCGGAGGAAGAGGCCTATTGCGATATCAGCTATCGCTCCAGTCACAAACGATGTCACATAGACCGCTAATGGAAGCATCCAAGAGGGATGAAAGAATGTTCTGTGAATCCACGGTTCAGGGGATGCCGGAGAGATCCACGGGGGGATCTCCTCTGTCAAGCCGAAGGCCGCGACTATCGGCGAGTAACGCAGATAGAGATTGTAGATGGCGCCTAGAAATATTCCATAAGTGCTTATTCCAGAGAGGATGAATATCGTTCCAGCCTCCTGTCTGCTGAGAGGCGACCCTGACATTCTCGCTAGCTCGGATACGAGCAGAAGGGTGACCCAAGGCACCATCCCGGCCATTGGCGCCCCTACAAGAAGGGTTAGGTAGGCCATGGCCGGCTGGAAGACGATGATCGCATATATTATGGCGAGATAGCTTCTGAGGGTAAGTCCGCTCTTCAGACGCTGAGTCTCTTCATACATTATTTTCACATTAGCCTTTTGATCCATTATCTTCTATCCGCCCCCTTAATATAGGCCATTCTCTCCTCGTATGGAAGTGACCTCCAGAGGAGTAGCTGCTTTCTAATAGCATCTACAAAATCGTAATTTGCACGTTGCCAGCTACTGTATGCTCCGCTTAACCTGTGAACTCTGATTTCTATCCAGCGTCTATTCTCTCTTATGTCCTTTACGACGGCGATCTCTGCCCCCTGTCTAATCCCGGCTTCTCTAGGCGGCAATGTCACCATCATACTGAGGCATCTCAGTTCCCTCTCTCCCTCCCTTCTCTGGATGCGCTTAACTTCTTCCGTTGTAAAGTAGGGAGCATCTTCGCCTCTATGGCTTTCCGCAAACTTCTCCATGAATGAGAGTATTTGATCGCTCTCCTCGTCGCTCTTAATAGTGAATGGTAGCGGTATGACCCATTCATCCCCGATCGGCTTGGTTGGAATTCTCCACTTCCGCTCTAATGATGGAACGACTATTCTGGATGCTTTAATCATCGGGTATATGGCGGAGGATATAGTTGCGAACATAGCAACCACTATGGATGATACAACGACTGATGAGGATGGATTTAAGTTTAAACCGGGGAAGAAGCCGCTTAAGTATGTGCTAACTCCGGACATGATCGTATAGCCTAATAGACCGCCGAGAACCGCGTAAGTTACGGCCTCGGCTAGGAATATGACTGAGATATCGATTGGGGATAAACCTACACTTGCGAATACGTGGATCTCTCTCGTCCTCTCATATATTGATGCTATAGCCATATTAAGCAGGCTTAGAATAACCAGAATTAAGGGTACAATCTGGAACTGCCATCCTATAACCCTATATGAAGTAACCTTAGAGTATACATATGTAGCGTTGTGAACTGCAAAGTACGTTTCAAGACCGTAGCGTTTAAACAGTCTCTCAGCAATCTCATTTATCATCGTGTCATTATATAATTTAATTGCTATGGTCGATATTGATCCCTTCCCAAGCCTTAGGAGGGTATTGTATGGCATCAGGATTATTCCACCGGAGATACTCCACATCTTGAATGATGGCATTCCAGGGGAGCTCCAGTCTATCGGGGTTATCGGATTTTCTCCATTAAGGTCCATTAGTGCATCAACCTTGCTGTCATTGACTATCCCCACAACAGTGAGGTTGCGTCCCATCAAGCTTATCGTGACCGGTACTTTCTCTATATGCAGGCTCTCTGCCATGTCCGTTCCGATTATGCATGTCCAAACGTCATCTGGGCTGAACCATCTGCCCTTAACTATGGTTCCATTAACATCTGTTATTTTGGCCTCTTGGGGTGTAACTCCGGAGATTGCTGGACAATATGAGACTTTCCCGTTAAATACAACTCTGAAGGGCCATCGGATGGGATATCTCCACATTCGAGGGGCTATGACGGCTACGTCACCGAGCTCGGAGGTAACAGCCTCCAATACTTTATGGCCAACTGCGAAGGATGCACCCTTAATCTTCTCATGCATCAGGAGAATTCCATTATAGGATGGCTTCGTCTCCGTCTTATTCGGCTTCACGAAACCCATAGGTGAAACAGAAGTGAAGCCTACCAGTCCCGCTGTCATAAAGATAACTGCTATTAGCATAAGCCCCGTTCTTAATTTCCTCCGCTTCATGTTGCGAATTCCATAGGAAAATGCTAATCCTGCCCTCGTCAATCTACTTACAGTGCTGAATCTGGGACCTGAAACTCTCCTGCTGAGAGTCGCGATAAAGCTGAGAACCTTGCTGATGACTACTCCCACCGCGGGGGCGGTGAGTATGAGACCTCCGCATCCTAATAGTATGCCGAAGGCATCCTCAGCAATCCTAAAGCCAACATGTATAAAGCCAATCACACATGTAATCAACGCGTATATCAATACTAGCAACAATATTCTTTTCATGCCTCTAAACCCGAAGAATAACATTTCCGCCAGAAAGGCGAATGGAATCAATAATGCAGCGAAGAAGGGAAGCGTCAGCACTATATCCTCTGTTGTCCTTTTAATCTCCGCGTAGACCTTCCAGCCCTCATGCCAAGCCCTAACGTACGTATTAAATGCTGCGTCGTATCTACTCTCATTTAAAAGCGCATATGAATCTCTAATCATCTCTCCTACGATGCGATGTCTGCTTTTCAGACCGGATAAGGCGAGGGTGATCCCTGCTAGTCTATGACTGTTTAGCCAATAGTAGCTCTCAGCACACCTTAATGGAGTGTTTGATAGAATAAGTTGCTGGCCTAACCGCACGGAATATCCATATCCCTGAGGGTGACGTTCACTCGCGTTTATGAGAAGGCCGAATGGAAATCTAACCGCATGAGGAGCTGTAATGACAATTTCCGCCTTTATCTCTGGCTGTATGAAGGCCGCTGCAACGAAGTAGGCTAATCCAGTTGAAGAATAGGAGGAAATGCCAAATGAATCTGGTTTGCTATGAGTCTCAAAGTCATTCAGTTGGATTGCTAGGCCAGCTGGAACATTTAGATATGACGGCTCATCAGCATCGAAGAAGACTATGGATCCGCATTTAAATACCGTGAAGTATCCGAAGTCATGACGATTACTTAATGGCGGCTCTCCCCCTCCCTCCATTATGCTAATAATATTGTCTGAGAATTTATGTAATCCAAGATCAGGAGCATAAATTACGTTGCCCGTCTCTGGATCGATTCCGTATGCTTGAATCATCCATACTGAGCCGCCGCTTTCGACTGTTGTCGCGCCGATAATGGTCACTTCTCCATTCTCATCCGGAAACGTATATAGCCAGAGACCTGCAGATATCAAATAGCTTACTTTCTGGTATCCGCCTCCTGAAGTTCTCGTCAGGAAGATGACGTCCGAAACAGGCTCGTACCACGCTCTGGTGTAATTGTACTCTGCGATTAATCCATTTATGATCGCCCAGTATGACTTATCGATCTCCCATTCATCACTAACCGGATAATATGTTGGTATGAGATCTGGAGTGTTCGCGATCGCGTATAGGATGCAGGAGATCGCCTTAATTTGGGTCTCTAGGTTACGCATATTCATGTATTTTGGGAGGTCATATGGCGTTCCCCACCTAACCTTTAGAACATGAGCCGTTATCAAGCTCAAGCTTGGAACATTTGAAATCGTGAATGGTTCACTATCATATGGAAATGGAAATTCGAAGAGGTTTAAGTAGGAGAAGTCGCTGATTCCATCCTTTGAGTATTCGAAGGCCATATTCAGTTGCCGCTGAACCTCAGGAATTATGTCATCAGTGATAAAAGTGAAGAGATTATTGAATTTCGTGGTTTTTCTGCTTCCATAGAAGCCTCCATAGAGCGTAGGAGCGATCACGTTGGAGCCTGTGTGTATATCCAGGTTAATTACAGCCTGTATCTTCCTGCCGAAGCTCTCCCAACGCTTAAAGATGTATTCTTGGACGAACTCTCTTGAGCCGACCAAGCCTAGATTGTGGCCTGAGAACGCCACAAATACCGTCGTGTACATCGCCGGGTTCTCTGAGAAGAATCTTGAAAGCTCCAGAAGAATAGAGATTCCCACGGCCTCTTCGGCGCCGGGGGCGATGCTAGGCACATAAGAGAATGAGTCATAATACGCCGTGAAGAGCACGTATTTATCGGGGTAGCGGGTTCCATTAACCATTCCAATTATGTTCACTGCTTTCCTCTTCTCCCAAGTCATCTTAGACTTTACTTCAACGGTCACTCCTCGATTTGCCAATTCAATTAGGGCCTTTGAGAATCTTTCAGGAACGAATAGGCGTGGATAATTGAAGGGTACGCTATCAAGGAACTTCATTCTGAACTCGGAGGTTGTACTGTCTTCTCCGCCAAGGAAGATGACTGCCTTCGCTCCGATCTTAGCGGCATCAAGCCACCGCATCCCGCTATTAAGATCCATCAATAGAATGCTATCTTCAACTCGAACTCCAAGTCTTCTACATGCATCACTTATCTCCTTCAGAGTTCCTCCACCTACATAGATTAGATGACCAGTTATTGAGCCGTTTATTATAGGAGGAGAGACCATGTTCGGCCATAGCGGATAGGCCTTAAACATCGGCCCATCAGGCAGAACAGTTATGTTCGCGCCGTAATCAACCGGGAGCACTATATCAAACGATTGCTCAGAGACTGAAAGTTCCTCCCCCTCAAAGATATTACGTATATACTCTGCAGCCCGATAGGATCCACGATATCCAGGAAACCTCGAACCCAAACTAGAGAAATATAAAATATGCCTCTTCACATTCTCAACATTAATACCCGAAATAACCCGTCCATAGTCGATTTCGCCTGAATGCCCATTTGCCTGAATTGATTGAGCATCGAAGTATGCTTGTAAGAGAAATAAAGTGATCAATACGGCCAAAGACGACAATTTAATTGTACTTTTCATATCAGATCACTGAGCTATTAGCTCATCAGATTCTCTTATAACCTAGAATTTAGTAATATATTTTTTGGGATTATCATCCTTTTTCAGAAAATCAGAATCTGATATAAAAACGAATCCCAAGCATCTTCGTCTCCCAACTTCAGACCTGCAGAATCAGGCGAAGGATGACTACAGGTCAGGTCGCCTGAATATTCATGAGGAATCTAAATACTATAAAAAGGGATGGGGGGCTTTAGGAGATTATTCCTATCTGTCTGAGCGTGAGTAGTATGTGGGAGATTACGAGCATTGTTGCCCATCCGCCGAGCAGTCCTGAGGCTATTGGAACTCCCTT
>QMXE01000089.1 GCA_003661975.1 Candidatus Bathyarchaeota archaeon | reverse complement strand
TTGCAGCCTTCTATGAAGACCATCTTGTCATCTCCGATCTTACGCTCCTCAACTAGCTCAGCAAAACCAAGATCCTCAGCCTTCAAATCATCAATATTAGTAACTATCCTACCACCAGTGGCCTTTGATAGCTTCTCCATATCTGACTTCTTTGCCCTTCGAACGGCTAGTATTCCCTTTCGAGCTAGGAAGTGCTGAGCCATATCATCGATGCCCTTCTGGCAGATAACGACATTAGCGCCGGTAGCAGCTATCTTCTCAACCATATCCTTAAGCATTTTCTCCTCTTCCTTCAGGAAGGCCTCCATCTCCTCTGGAGACTCAATGTGTATCTTGGCATCAAACTCTGTCTTCTCAACTTCCAATGGGCAGTTTAGCAGTGCGATCTTCGCATTCTCCACACGCTTAGGCATACCGGAATGAACAACCTCCTTATCGAGGACTATTCCCTTTATTAGCTTAGTGTCCGTAATGGATTCTCCAGGCTTCTTCTCGACCATTATGTCGTCAAGATCCACACGATACTCATCGCCGACCTTGCGTGCTACATGTAGAACTGCATCAACGGCTATCTCAGCCAGCTGCTCCTTATTCTCCGATACAAGCTTGCTTGCCATAGCGGTCATCGCAACCTTCTTTAGAGCCTCCCTATCAGTTGGATCTACTGGAATAGCGATCTTCTCTAGGACCTCAAGAGCTTTATCAGCGGCTTTTCTATAGCCATCAATGATTATCGTTGGGTGAACATTCTTTTCAAGGAGCTCTTCAGCCTTCGTTAATAGCTCCCCTGCTACAACAACTGACGTTGTAGTTCCATCTCCTACCTCATCATCCTGTGTCTTCGCAACCTCAACCATCATCTTAGCGGCTGGATGCTCAACATCGATCTCGTCAAGTATAGTCTTCCCATCACTTGTGATTGTAACATCTCCTAGGCTGTCGACGAGCATCTTATCCATGCCCTTCGGGCCTAGAGAGCTCTTTACTGCCTCAGCGATTATCCTTGCAGCCATTATATTATTGTGCTGGGCCTCTCTGCCCCTCGTTCTGGTGGAACCTTCCTTCAATATGAGGACTGGTATACCGGATGCAGACAAGATCGACACCTCTTTTCTCGTTTAAAATTAATCGACTCAGTGAAACTTATATATTTTTCGTAAATATGAAAATCACAGAAATAAACAATTAATTGACCATTCAAAAATTTTTAGCATCAAATTTCCCGCCTTGATCGATACTGGAAAATGCTTAATAAGGTTTTCCATTCAAAAATTTTATGATGAAGCCCATAGAAACATCGCCTATATTCATCAATCTACGTCCAAGATTATTCCATAAAGTTCCGGTCCTAGAAACCCTAAGATTCGTCAAGATGTTTCAGAATTATGAGCCTTTCTATGCTAAGATTAAGTTCTTCGTTGATAATATGGTTGAGAATGCGCAGAGATTCTTTATGGATGACATATATGAACTTAGCGTATTGAAGAGGCGACTGGATTCTGGAAGATACAAGATCAGCAGGAGGGGAAGATTGATCTTAGGGATGAGGCTCCACTTAACTTACGATGATGGCATAAAATATAATATTGCTACGAACATTGTTAGGGAGATAAAGATTCAGCCCATCGTTGATTTGGAGCCGAAGATTCTTAGGTCACAGGAGACTGCCTCAACAGCAAAGAATCTAAGCAAGACTATTGGGGAGGAGATGGGCATAAACCTAGATGAACTACATTACGCCTAAGTTTTTGGCGTAATGTAGGCTCATGGGGAGAATTAACTTATCGTTCATGCGTCGATTAAATTCTAAGATCCTCCAAGCTTCAGCTTTAATGCCGCCAATAAGGTTATTTAGAGATTCAAGGCTTGGCGGGATCTCACGTTTTAATAATCTCTCTCTGGCGTTGATCTCCCTCAATATCGGATTGATATTCATCTCTGTGAGATGCCTGTAGGAGATTCCTCTTCCCCAATTCTGTATTAACTTACTGGCGAGGAGATATCCAAGTGCAAGACGGTAATCGTTCAGGCCATTTATTACGCAATTCAAAAATCCGCTACTAGCGCCTAATTTGCGTATATCATCCAGATATAGGCATAAATGCTTTAGCATCTTAAGGCCCATATTCCAATTAAATCTCGCGGAGACATCAGAGGGGCATCTCTCAAAAATGGATCTCCTTGCCTCCTCGAAGATCGCTCTATTCCCCAGAATGAGTGAGGAGTCATCAATTAGGCTTGCCATCAGATAATCTTGACGTTCAATTCTCTCCTTAAAGTCTTGAAGATCGAAGAGGTTTAGGTGGATCCTTCTGCCCAATACACGTTCTAAACTCTTTAGATGATCGAGGATAGACTGTTTCTCGAGATCCTCATGTATTAGAAGGATGTCGATATCGCTGTGGGCGTCGTAGTCTCCTCTCCGATAGGAGCCGAAGAGCGAGGCAAATATGATCTCGCCTCTTGCCTTATGCGAGGCCTCCTCTAAAGCTCTTTTGATGTATATTTGCATCTGCATATCCTCCAATCGATTGGAGGAGCAGATGCAATTCTTAATCGATCCCCATCCCTCTAATATACTCTTCTGAAGGAATCGTAAATCTTTATTTAAGCCGCAACTAACCATACTTGAATGTTTACATGGAAGCGTTGGAGTCAACGATGAGGAGAGAAGAGGAGATCATTGGTCATGGAACCTGGTATGATAAAATAGCTGCTGAAATAATAGAGCGGGAACGTAAGCTTGGCAGAGGATTGGATGTCATAAATGTCGAGAGCGGAGTTGCAGCCTCAGGCATCCCTCACATAGGAAGCTTCAGCGAAGTAACACGCAACTATGCCGTTTCCCTAGCGATAAAAGAGCAAGGATACGAGACGAGATTCATATTATTCTCCGATAATAAGGATGGGCTTAGAAGTGTTCCAGCTGGCATGCCGGATTCCCTCAAGAAATACTTGGGTTTCCCAGTGACTGACATACCGGATCCATTTGGATGCCACGAGAGCTATGGAGATCACATGATAAGCCTTCTCATAGACGCCATAGAAGAAGCTGGCATAGAATACACTCTAATTAAGGGCTCAGATGCTTATGCTCAGGGATTACTGAATGAGGAGATCCGTATACTCCTCGAGAATGCGAAACGCGTCGGGCAGATCGTAAAGGAGGAGACTGGTCAAGAGAAGTATCTGGAGGTTCTGCCATACTTTCCTGTATGCGAGTCCTGCGGCAGAATTTACACGACGAAGGCATACAAGTTCCTGCCGGATGAGAATAAGATCCTCTACAGATGTGAGGGGATGGAGATAAAGCATAAATGGATTGAGGGATGCGGGTATGAGGGGGAGGCTGACTATACTAAGGGTGAGGGAAAGCTTGCATGGAAAGCGGGAGAGTTCGCCGCGAGATGGCGTGCATTAGAGATTAAGTTTGAGGCCTACGGAAAGGATATTGCAGATTCAGTGAGGGTTAATGATAGGATCTGCAGGGAGATACTGGGCTATGAGCCGCCGATGCATGCCCAATATGAAATGTTCCTCGACAAGGGCGGGAGGAAGATCTCGAAGTCGAAGGGAAACGTATTCACCCCGCAATTATGGTTCAAATACGGATCTCCACAGTCCATGATCCTATTAACTCTAAAACGCTTTGTTGGAACTCGAAACGTATCTGTAGATGATATTCCACGATACATGGATGAACTTGATGAGCTTGAGGACATATACTTCGGAAGGAGAAAGATCGGGGATCCGAAAGAGAGGGCAAAGCTGATGGGACTGTATAAATATTGCTGGTTCATGAATCCGCCAGAAAAACCCAGCATACACGTGCCATATAACCTCTTGGTCTCCCTTGCCCGCGTTGCACCAGAAGGATCAGAATATCAATTCATAGCGGATAAGCTCCGTAGGTATGGATACTTAAAGAATTCATTGACGGCCGA
Organism: Candidatus Bathyarchaeota archaeon; assembly: GCA_003661975.1. Classification (GTDB taxonomy): domain Archaea; phylum Thermoproteota; class Bathyarchaeia; order Bathyarchaeales; family DTEX01; genus B63. Next base: position 1,973 of record QMXE01000089.1, on the reverse strand, counting down.
CTTGAGGAAGAGAATAGCATACGCGTTAAATTGGGTTAGGGACTTTGAGGAGGCTGCCGAAGCAACCATAGAATTGAATGAAATTGAAAGAAAAGCCATTACCGAACTGGTTGAAAAATTGAGATCCACAGAGGATCCGAATATCATTCAGAGTTCGATCTTCGAGATCGCAAGGGCTAATGGCATAAAGCCTAAAAGGTTCTTCCAGACCCTATATAGGATTCTTCTTGGAACCCCGTATGGACCGAGGCTTGGGCCCTATCTGATCGATATGGGAAGAGAGAACGCTATAAGGGCTTTAACGAGGAGCCTGACGAGACAGAACACATAAAAACAGTTATCTTATTATCTCTGAATATGATGGATGAGGTGAGTGAATACTCCCATCGGACAGGTGAAAGGCAAAGAAATGATAGAGATAGATGGCGCGAAGAAGAGCGGAAGCGGAACGATTTTAAGGCTTTCTGTCGCATTATCAGCCATCCTAGGCGAGCCGCTGCATATCTTTAATATCCGAAAGAAGCGCAGTCAGCCTGGATTGAGGCCTCAGCATCTAGAGGCTGTCCTTACGGCCGCAAGATTATGCAATGCCGATGTTAAGGGAGCTTACATAGGCTCGCAGGAATTATGGTTTTATCCGGGAAGAATTGAGGGTGGAAACGTAGAGGCTGAGATTGGAACGGCCGGAAGCATACCTATGCTGATAATGACTGTATTACCCATCTGTGCATTTGCGAAACGCCCAGTCCACCTACATGTCCTAAAAGGAGGAACTGACGTAAGCCATTCTCCAACGATAAATTACCTTAAACACGTCTTCCTTCCAGTCTTGAAGCGTATGGGACTTGAAGCTTCAATAGAAGTTCATAAGTATGGCTATTATCCGAGGGGTGGAGGCGAGGTTACATTAAATACCCAGCCCTGCCCGCATCTGAAGCCTCTAATACTCGAGGAGTTCGGAGACATACAGGAGGTTAGAGGAGTATCGATCTGCACATACCTCGCGGATCGCGGGGTTGCTAGGAGGCAGGCAAGGGAAGCCGAGAGACTTCTCAGGGCGAGAGGCTACGATCCGAAGATCGAGGTCATCAATGACTTTTCCAATCCAATTCAGAAGGGAAGCTCCCTTGTGTTATGGATTAAAACGGATACTGATGTGATGCTTGGAAGCGACTCGATAGGCGAGATCCGGAAGCCAAGCGAGATCGTAGCTAGGGAGGCCGTGAAGAGCCTCCTTGACGAAATTCGAGTTAAGCCTACCGTTGATATACATTTAGCTGACATGCTCATCCCATACATCGCCCTAGCAGATGGGGAATCCATTTACTTAGCGAGGATGATAACGGATCATATGGAATCGAATATGTGGCTTGTGGAGGAGATCCTTGGGGTCTCCCTTAATGTAGAGAGACGCGATGAATTAATCGCTCTTGCCAAGAAGTGATCGGAAGAGCGGAGTAAATGGTTAGCGTGCGTATCCGCGGAATATACTCCACGGCGCTCACAAAGATATTCTTGGATAGGGGATTCGAGATAATTCAGCCCTCAGAGATCATCAGAGAGAGATTTGGATTCGCAGATGAGGACATAAAAGAGGAAGTTGAACCGAACCTCTACGTGCATGACAGAATGGATCGACAGGGAATAATAGTTAGAGGAGACGGAATCTACTATGAGGAGATCATTAAAGTCTTGCGATTGATACTTGACGATGCAATATTCAGGGGATCCCTACAGGCCTCCCTAGGAATAATGCACCCTCAGATTCAAGTTCGAGAATCAAGCCTACTGCAGATGATCAGAGCATCAAACATGATAGGCGAGCGTATAGATATTGAGTTTCCCGGTTTATCCAAGAGAAGACTTGACGAGATCAGGAATACCGTTACACCGACCGTCTCAGGTCATCACTACTATAAGGCCTGCGGCGGCAGAATATCCATGATGGTTGATATAGCTGAGAGAATGCTCAG
>QMXE01000088.1 GCA_003661975.1 Candidatus Bathyarchaeota archaeon | reverse complement strand
GCCTTCTTCCTAATAATAACGGTCGCAGTTATACTCTCCAATCTACTCGCAGACATACTATACGGCAAGCTGGATCCACGAATAAAGATGGAGGGTAGATGAGAGAAATGAGCATAAAAAAGGAGTTAATTCCAATCCTCAAGAGCATCGCAAAGGATAACATTAGATCAGCCAAGCAGATAATGAAGGATCTACTCTCCAGCAAAAGAGGGGTTGTCGGCTTCTCAATCTGCATGATGTTCTTCTTTATGGCGACTATAGGCCCGATACTAAGGCCCATAGATCCAATGTTAAGCCTAGACTTAAGCAAGGCTTATGCCCCACCATCTCTTGAGCATCCGCTTGGATGCGACTACTTCGGAAGGGATGTCCTAGCAATGATAGTTACCGGCTCAAGGGAGGTTCTGCTCATAGGAGTTCTAGCAGCATTATACACGACGATAATAGCTCTCATAATAGGATTGACCTCCGGCTATTTGGGCGGAAAGGTTGATTCAGCCCTAATGATGATCGCTGATATAATGCTCACGATCCCAGGATTCCCACTGCTACTCGTCTTAGCCTCAACGATCCTAACAAGAGCGATGGATCCATTCAGCCTAGCAGCAGTTCTAAGCATAACTGCATGGGCTGGAACATCAAGGGCTATAAGATCACAGGTTTTGGCGGTAAAGGAGAGAGAGTTCATTGAAGCCGCAAAGTGCCTAGGCCTAGGAAAATTCCACATAATATTCAAGGAGATCCTGCCGAACATCCTCGGCTACATAGTTGTTAATGCCGTGCTCGGAGTTACAGGAGCGATCTACGCTGAGGTAGGCCTATTCACCCTCGGAATAGCTCCATACTCATCCGTGAACTGGGGAGTTATGCTGAACAATGCTATACAACAGGCAGGCGCTATCCACTCGACGAGATACATGAATCTGCTGGCTCCTGCCTTCTTCATAATTCTCCTCCAGCTCGGACTGATAACCCTTGCAGGTGGACTTGACGAGGCATTAAATCCAAGGCTAAGAACAAGAGAGTGAACATGGCTGACATCGGCCGTTTAAGAATCGCCCACAGCCCTCTTAGCTTCCCTTCTGACATCCCATACCACAAGGCTCAAAAAGAATATGATTATTCCAAGCGATATCAGATCAACATAATATTCTGCACTTCCACACCTAACCATCAAAAGTGAGAATACGCATAGAACAAGAAGTAACATGCCAATATTAAATGCCAACCTACCAATATGAGGTTCCATAAATAAAAGGTTTGATGCTAAAATAAAAAATTTTATGATCCCCCGCATGCTCAGGGACAGGAATAAATAGGGCCGCATCAGCTCTAATGGTGAATAAACTTGAAGGTTAAGACGGAAAATATAATCTTGCTGGCTGCTCTAATAGGATTATCCGCGACGTTATATATGCTACTAACAGAGACATTCACGCCTAGAGTCCCAGAGATAAAGGCTCCACTAATCCTAAACGAGACATTCGAGGTTGAAAGGAACGACATATACTTCTTCGAAGTAAACCTAACAGAAGGAGAGGAGGTTAACGGATACTTCACAGTGAAGGAGCGGGTATGCATAAACTTCTATCTGCTTAACGAAGAAAACTTCCCGAAGGTGCTAGCAGATGAAAACTTCACAGCGCTCAAATCAGCAATCCATGTGACACACTACAACTTCACATTCACGCCCAAAAAGAGCGGAAAATACTACTTCGTCTTCGACAACAAAAGACTCGTAGAAGACGAAGTATGCGAGAAAAAAATAATAACATTCAAACTCTACAGAACCAAAAAGTAGAGATTCCAAGCTAAAACTTTTATTGAGTCATCCCATCGTATCATACGGGCAAACTGATGTTAAACCAGAAAAGGAGCAGCCTCACGATTATCTTCCTAGCATTCATACTGACACTACTAATAACCCTCAAAAGCTCAAATGTCGATATGATGCGAGCAGATCCAAGACTCCATGTAGATCAACATCGACTTATAGAGGAAAATAGATCGATAAGGCCAGACGTGCCCTATGAGGATAGCATACAGCCGAATTCGATCAAGCAATATACAGTGAAGATGCCGGAGAAAGCGATTCTCATAATAGGCCTAAAAGCGACGTGCAAGAACAATTCCTCCATAAAACTATCCATTAATGATCATGGAGGAAATATCACAGTAGCATTTCCACCGTTCCCAAAGAATGAAAGGGGCCTACTATATTACTCCACAAAAGGCGGAGAAGTAACCATAACAATCAAAAACCAGAATGTAAAACCCATAAATTACAAGTTTTATATAGACATAAGTGAAAGGATAGAAAGCAGAAACTCAAAGAATATACCACTAAGCAATTATCCAGTAGGCTTCCATATCGACTTAGGAAGGGACGACCAATTATCAATTAGTCTGCCTCAAGACGGGAAGATCCCTCCCAAAATAATAGTATATGTCCTCTACAAGTTTAGGGATGGCTTCCTCCTAAGGGAATACGCAAGCAGCGAAGAAGGTAAAATCAGAATCAAGGCTGACCTAAAAGATAGATATTACATAATTGTGTGGCCGAGAATGAATGAAAGGATGGTTCAACTAAAGGCCAGCGTAGAATCTCCGATATGGAACAACCCGAACTTCTGGCCTCTGTTCAGCTTAGCATTATCAATAGCCTCCTCAGCATGGTTTGGGCTGAAAATAAATTCTCTCAGAGATCTGCGTAGAGAGGGAAAATTTACATTGCTCAGCAATTACCTCTCCATCCTAACATTATCCGCATTCATTTCAGTTATGGGGACATACAACATTAGAGCTCCAACGCTTAAGCCGCTTTTCTCAATAACGACTATACTATACGCATTAAGTCTGGCAACACATATATATGCGGCTTACATGCGCCGTAGAGCCCCAATAATCTGCCCTCATTGCCTAAGAAGGATCAACCCTAAAGAAACGGCTTTCTGCTGTGGAGAAAGACTGAAAGGAACATCCAGCATAGTCTATCTAATGCCGCTGGCGATAGGCCTAATGCCCTTCCTAATAGTTTACAACATCCCATTTGATAACGTAAGCCAACAAATAAGAATATCAGCATACGCTGGAATAGCTGGCTGCATAGCTGGAGGAGTGCTCTCATGGCATATCAATAGAGACGTTATAAAAAGAGCATGGGTTCACGTAATAGTAGGCGTAATCACCGCCCTAACATTTCCATGGCTGATCTACTTCATCCTTGCAGTCTCAGAAGTATTAATGCCAGTCTTCCACACTGAAATATACAGAGAATACGGCGTCGCATTCACCCTCATACGGATCAACGCAGCATCACCTCTTCCACCGGGGACTGTAGCAGCATTTGTTATTTTAGCCGCCTATATCATCTACGTGATTTACAGGCAGAATAGAATAGCCACGGCATACTCAAGGAACTAGAAGAAAGGGCATATTAGGTCTGAATCCTTAATATCCTCGAAGTCTCTCCCTCTCCCTCATCTTCTCTTTGACATGATTGATGGCCAATTCAAGCGCCACGGTCCTAGGCGGAACATTCCTGTCCTCAGCCACTGGAAGTATCCTATCAAGAACCCTCTCAACGGACTCTATTAGAAGCGTCTCAGGCTGAAGCAGCCTATTTAACTCCGCATAGCTCACCACAACACCTCCCTTATTAGCGAGGAAATCATTTATGTCGATTATTCCCCTCCTGTGGAATACAAGATAAGCCTCGGCGCTCCTAGCCGGATCATTAGCTGCCTCAAAGATAAAGTCCGCCACGATCTCCTTTGCCGTCTCCACGTCATATACCCCTCCAGTAGCCGCGGGTATGAATATCCTCTTCTCATTCTTAGTTCTCTTCTTCAATCTAAGCATGGCCTCATTAGTTATGGATTTAGCGTTCGGATGCGAATCCTTCATCTTCCTCAAATATCCAAGCACCGTCCCATCATTCTCCTTTGCCTTCATCAAATCATAAACGTCAAGTCCATTCTCATCGTATACTCCGCCCTGACTGTCAGTAACTGCGATTACCTTAAATCCCCTTTCATAGAGCATCCGGGCAGTGGGCTTTCCCACCTTACCAAAACCCATAAGCGTAACCGTGCACTCATTGGGGTCGACGCCATAATAATCTAGGACATACATGATCGTGTATAATAGGCCTCGGGCAGTCGCGCCTTGCCTCTCTTCTATTCCGCCTAAACTCTTCGTCTTTCCAGTAGCAGCATTCCTATCGCCTATAGCCTTAACAAACGTATCCATATCAGACGAGTCCGTACCCATATCAGGAGCGCTAATGTAATATTGTGGACAGAATGGCCTGATAGCCTCAGCGAAAGCCTTAATTAGGAGCTTCTTCCTCTCAGGCGAGATCCTCTTTGGATCAGCCTTAATCCCAGCCTTCGCCCCTCCAAAAGGCAATCCTTCCCTGACCCCCGCAATCGCGCATTTCCAAGTCATAATCCTCGCTAACCTGAAGACCTCATCGACCGTTATGCCCGGGGCCATCCTCAATCCCCCCTTCCCAGGCCCCGGCGCAGTATTATCAATAACAAGAAAACCCATGAGTTTTACGCTTGGCTCCTTAATAATGATAACCTTCTCCGGACCAAACTCGTCATATGGAACAGTAAAACTCATACGCTTAACTTCCAATTCTATTCCTCCAGCCAGTGTCTCATATAATTTCAACGGTTCAAACAAAAATATAAATACGTTCTGTAAGCGTCATGACTGGCTGGGTCTTAAAGAGCACATGATACAAGGCAGATGAAGAAAATAAATTGGAATTAACCGAGCTGCTGGCATCCGGGATGCGATGACAGAGATGAATTAGGCCTCATATCCCTTATCCGTTTGGATACCCATCCTCCTAAGATTCTCCCGGGTATTATCATGTAGCCAAAGCTCCACTCCTGATGGCATGGGCTTCCAGAACTCACTGCTCGCCTCATCAAGCCTATCGAGCTGATCCCTTGAAAGTTTAAGGTCAACGGCCTCAATGTTCTCTCTCAGATGATCCGGATTCCTAGTTCCAACGATAGCTGAAACTACAAGATCATGGCTTAAAACCCACCTTAAGGCGACCTGAGAGGGAGTTGCATCCACCTCCTCAGCCACCTCCTTAACGACATCCAGAACCTTCATTGCACGGCTGTATATAGGCTCATTAAAGAGCACATTCGCACGCTGTATCTCTGTCAGAGAAGATTCCCTGCTATATCTCCCAGTTAAAAGACCCTGAGCTAAGGAGCTATACGCAAGATACCTAAGGCCTCTCCTACGGCAGAACTCGAGCATTTCAGGCTTATCATACTCTCTCCATAGGAGGTTGAGAGGAACCTGATCGGTAACAATCAAATTGAAGGCTTCATCCCTGAAATTCCTCAAGTGATGAAGCCTAAAATTGCTGACTCCACCAGCCCCTATCAACCCCTCATCCTTAAATCTCCTTAACGAGTCATAAATGTCCTCGTAATCCTTGGCTTCCATGCCGCTCTCTCCTCCAGACCAGTGGCCCTTAATCTTCGGCCAATGGATCTGGTAAAGATCTATAAAGTCCGTCTTCAACCTACTCAGGCTCCTCTCAAGGCTTCTACGCATATTCTCATAGCTAAAGCCGCTCCTAACCCTGCTCATCTTAGTCGCTAAGACTACATCATCCCTCCTTCCCTCGAGGAGTTCCCCTAGGATCTCCTCTGACTTCCCGTAACCCTCAGCTGTGTCAATGAAGTTTATTCCCATATCTAGGGCATAATCGATAACTTCTCTATACCTCCTAAGATCTCCGGGACCCCAAGCTACATTTTGGGCGAACTCCCAAGTTCCAAGGCAGAGAACGCTAACTTTAATATTAGTTCCTCCGAGATTCCTATACTCCATATTGATCACGCCTCCATGAGATCCATTAAACATGAAGCGGACTGAGATATATAATTTCCATTGCATAAAAGAAGTTAAAATGCCATTCGAAGAT
>QMXE01000087.1 GCA_003661975.1 Candidatus Bathyarchaeota archaeon | reverse complement strand
TCGAGATCTCTCAGTAACTCTACATTCTTCAGTCTCTTTGCCTGTCTGATTCTTTCCAGTTTTTCATAGTATTCCCTTGAGACTCTTCCAGAGGACGCCCCGACTATTATGAACCTTATTGGTCTATTCTTCAGTCTCTCTGCTACTTCGAGTATAAATTCGTAATTCTTCTCAGGACTGTAACGTCCACAGCTGATAACCAGATTCTCCCTAGCATCACTTTTAGCTGCAAAAGCGAAAGTCTCGACGTTAACGGGGGGATAGACGATGGTTGCATCTTTTCCAGTATACTTCTTTATGGCCTTCTTACTGAATTTACTGTTGGTCAATATGAGGCTCTTAAGGGATCTCTTGACAAGAAACCTTTGGATTCCTTCGTAAGGGATGAAATAGGCTCTCCAGAATAGGCTGCTGGAATATTTAATGTTGATCGGGCTTTCTTTTAAAAGCGCAAATGTCGGGTAGTGCATGTATACTATGTCAGCCTCTATCGGCAGAACATCACCATGCGTATTGAGAACAATATCGCATTGCTTTCTAAGCTTTGAAGCCAAAAAACTCGTTAGAAGTCTCATATAAATGCCGAACATTCGCATCCTAATTTTGAACAAAGAAACTTCTCTGTCAGGTTTAGTGATTTCGCCGATAATTCTTTCCACTCTATCCCAGTTGGTCGGCTCAACAGTAGCCAGAATAACATCATATCCCGTTTCTTTCAAGGACTTGATAGTCTCTAAGCAAAGCCTCTCTCCACCTCCCGTTGAATTTAAAGAGTTGTGTATGATTCCTACCTTCATAAGGTACCCCTTAGGTGGTTGCATTTATATTCAGAAAAATTGCAGCAAAGTGTTCGAGTAAATATGGAAGAACAAAAAAATCAATCAAGGAATGCAAGATCTTCATCAGCGAATTAATCATTTACACTTCGCCTTCTACGTTTTTAAAAGAAAAATTATTTAACATATGTAGAACGTAGATGATGGATCACAGATCTAGACATTCCATATATGAAATTTTAGGAAATAACAGATGCACCGTTCACTCTTTTTCTAAGTGAAGTAAGGATGATGAGATGTTGGACAGCTGAAAGGAGTGAACGGTGTATCAGCTCGGCAGTGTCGTTCGGCATCAAGAGAAGACAGGGTCGGGAAGGTTAAAGAGTTCAGAGGAAGGGAGAGGCGTAAAGTAAACCAGCAACTCTACATCCTAGCAGACAGGATAATCGAGTATGCCAGACGGTTCCCTAAGCTCATCATAGCCATGGAGAACCTAAACGGAATAAGAATCTTCAAAAACCAGGAAAACTCAACAAGCGCATTCACAGCCAACTCCTCAGAAAACTCTGAGCATATATTTATTGAGTTTAAAGGTGGAGCCTCAATGCCCAAGTTGCAGTATAAAATACAACAGAGAATTATGCCATAGTAAACATAACCATATGCGTCTCGTTAATGCATGGGATGGGGACTGTAAGCCCCCAAACCGACGGATGTGGCTGGAGGCGTAAAGTCCCAGCCGAACGCTGGAAGCCCAACTAAAGTCGGTGAGGCCCACTCTATGGGGGTGGAGGATGAAATAATCAATTGCATAGCCCTCTCAGCCAAGGAGGCGATGAACCCTCTGAATACTTAATAACCTCCTAAGCATTATGAAGATATAAAGCAGATCATTTGAAGGTGCGGGCATTGAGTTATGAGATGTGGACTGAGAAGTATAGGCCTCGTAGCCTCGATGAGATGGTTGATCAAGAGGAGATAGTTAATAGGCTTAAGAGCTTCGTTAAGGCACGGAATGTTCCACACTGCATATTCGCTGGTCCTCCTGGAACTGGAAAGACAACGGCCGCCCTATGCCTCGCACATGACCTTTACGGGCCGGGCTATCAGGAGCATCTTATGGAGCTAAATGCAAGCGATGAGAGGGGAATAAATGTTGTTAGGGAAACCGTGAAGACATTTGCCAGAACGAGGTCTATAGGTGACGTTCCATTCAAAATCTTAATTCTAGATGAGGCGGATAATATGACGAGTGACGCCCAGCAGGCTCTAAGGCGAACGATGGAGAGATATACTGAGACTGCAAGATTCATTTTGATAGCGAATTATAGTGGAAGGATAATTGAGCCCATCCAGTCTAGATGCGCCCCGTTCAGATTCACTTATCTGCCAGAGGAGCATATTAGGAAGAGAATCGAGTACATCGCCGAGAATGAAGGCGTAGTTCTTCTCGAGGACGGCTTGAAGGCGATTATTGAGCTTGGAGGCGGAGATCTCAGAAGGACAATAAATATTCTTCAGACTGCAGCTTCTACTGGCAAGCCAGTAGATGCGGAGACTGTATATTCCGTTGTTGGTAAGGCAAATCCCAAGGATGTGAGGGAGATGATGATCACCGCCCTAAACGGGGACTTCATTAATGCCAGAAATAAGCTCCGGGAGCTGCTCCTAAAATATGGCCTTGCAGGATCAGATATACTGGGGCAGATTCACAGCGAAGTCTTCAGACTGAATATTCCTGAACGCTGGAAGGTTAAGATCATCGAGATAATAGGCGAGACTGATTATAGGCTTCTTCAGGGATCAAATGAGGAGATACAGCTAAGCGCTTTACTGGCGAAGTTCGTTGAGGCCGGAGAAGAAATAAGAAAGGGAGGATAAATTGCATCTACCCTGGACCCTAAAGTATAAGCCTAAAACTCTATCTGAAGTTATAGGAAACGAGAAGGCTAAAGAGAAGATTCTCCAGTGGATTAAGGAGTGGAGCCGTGGAGTTCCAGAGAAGAGAGCCCTCCTCATCTATGGCCCGCCAGGCGTCGGTAAGACCGTTGCCGTTGAGGCCTTAGCAAATGACCTCAATATGGAGCTCGTCCAGAGCAACGCGAGCGATTATAGGACTGCAGAGGCAATTCAGAGATTCGCTGGAAGGTCAAGTCAGTATGGAACTCTCTTCGGCAGGAAGAGGCTGATACTCTTCGATGAGATAGATGGAATAACCGGAAGTGCTGATCGTGGAGGGCTTCGGGAGATAACGAAGGTGATTAGGAGGGCCAGGACGCCGATAATACTCATAGCAAATGACCCATATGATCCGAGGTTCTCAACTCTTAGAAAGTTCTGTGAGCTCGTAGAGTTTAAGAAGCCTACAATGACGCAGATAATTAAGCTATTAACTCGGATATGCAGTTTGGAGGGGATTAGGGCGGAACGCGATGCACTTAAGGTCATAGCTGAGAGAGCCGAGGGAGACGTGAGATCAGCCATTAACGATCTTCAGGCATTAGCTCAAGGAAAAGATAAGTTAACATTTGAGGATGTGGCATGGCTCGGCAGAAGGGATCGAAAAGAAGTGATCTTCAATGTGCTCAGGAGGATCCTATATTCAAGGAGCCTCACTGGGGCTCTAAGAGCCGCGAATGAGGCGGATGTTGATCCGGACATGCTTCTAGAGTGGATATACGAGAATATTCCGTATCACGTTAAGAATCCGAAGGAGCTAGCCGCCGTAATGGAGATGCTTGCGCTTGCGGATGTATACCGCGGAAGAGCAACGGCATCGCAGGATTGGAGTCTCATGCGATATTACATAGACTTTATGACGGCTGGAGTCTCAGCGTCTTGGAGCAAGAAGTCTCCCGGATGGACTCCATTTAAGTTTCCATCGAGAATAATGACCATGTCCAAGTCCAAGGAGGAGAGGGAGATGCTGAGGGAGATAGGGCTTAGGATAGGCAGGAGATGTCACATATCAGCAGATAAGGCCGCTAAGGATGTGATTCCATTTCTGAAGGTGATCTTCCAGAACAATCCAGAGATGAAGGATGGCCTGGCAAGATGGTTCGGCCTGAATGAAGATATGGTTAAGTTCCTATCGGGCGAAAAATGATGGAAGCGAAATATTCACGATTCTCGTGCATGCTTAATTATGTGTCCAACCTCTGGAATTATGAGTTTCTCTAGGGCTAGGGAGACGCTGTCTGGTGAGCCTGGAAGGCAGAAGATCGCTTTTCCCCTGCATGTGCCAGCTAATGCCCTCGTCAATATGGCGGCGGATCCTATCTTCTTGTAGCTTAAGAATCTGAAGATCTCTCCGAAGCCTGGAATCTCCTTCTCAAGCATGGGCTTAACTGCCTCTATAGTCACATCTTTTGGGCTGACCCCTGTTCCTCCCGAGAAGATTATGGCATCAACCTTTCTGGACTTTAATGCTCTCATTAATACACGCTGTATCTGCTCCTTATCATCGGGGATTATTCTACGCATGGTTACGCGGTGACCGTTCTCCCGGAGCATCTTAACTATGAGGTCTCCGGAGGCGTCATCTGTCCGCCCAGTCTTAGAGGTCTCCTCGTATCGTGATGTGCTACATATGATCACGGCGAAGTTCAGATGTCTCTTCGCCTCAGCCTTATGCTCGGCCGCTGTTTCACTCATTCTTCACTCCCCTTTTATCTTTCTAATGACCCTTATGTTCTCGATGAGAGTATGTGGATATTGACCCTTCGAGTCCTTCTCATACTGCTTCGTCATATCCCATATTGTTAGTAGGGCAGTTGCAGTTGCGAGTAGAGCCTCCATCTCAACTCCGGTTTGACTTTTCGTCTTAACGGTTGATTCAACCTCGACAATGTCAGGCTCATGAATCTTAACGTCTATCTTGATATTCGTTATTGGGATCGGGTGGCAGAGGGGGATTATGCCACTCGTATTCTTAGCCGCTAATATGCCTGCGATCTTAGCGGCGTATATCGGATCTCCCTTCTCTATCCTTCCATCCTTGATCCGCCTGATGGTCTCGGGCTTCAGCCTTATCCTTCCCCTAGCTGTTGCTTCCCTATATGATTCTGGCTTACCAGTTATATCAACCATTGACATCTGCTACGCACCGTAAGGCAACGCTGAATATTCTATTAGGAGTCTGTCTCTTTCCCCTCCTTTCGGAGAGGCCTAAATTTGGAGATCTCATCCAGAATGGTCTCCAAGTTCCGTTTAAGTTCACTTAGTGCCTGTTCGACATGGGCGATTGATGTCTTTAGATTTCCAATCTCCCTCTTTAGGCTTTCAAGTCTGATATACATTACCTCCGGAATCGATACTGAGGATAGATAATTTTTAGCGTCATAAACCTCCTTCAATCTGAGAAGCATCGATATTCCCTCGGAAGGTTCATCTCTGATCTCCTTTGCCAACTCTAGGAGTTCAGAGGCCTCGGCAGTCGCCTTCCTAAGCTCCTCAAGTGCACATTTAGAATCCGCTGGGATCTCCTTTGCTTTTCCAAGCAGAATATCCTCAAAGGCTTTAAGAGGCTTCAGTGTTGCCTCAGCCCTTCGCTTTATAGTCGCTGCTCTTTCAGGCTTCAGAAGAAGCATTAAGCCCTTAAGATGCTCCGTTAAATCCCTAAGTGAGATTATGTCCTTTCGGGATCTACTCCAAACCTCAGATGGAGGCATCTTCTCCAATAGAACATTACTTACGATCTCTGTGGTTATTCTCTGCAGAAGCTCCTCAAATTGGCCTATTCTAACCTCGTAGTCCTGAATCACATCCATTACCTCAAGTTCTCATTCAATCTCATATTGAAGGCGAATGCGCTAATTAAATTTGCCATTTCATAGCCTCAGATCTACAATCAAGCATTGATTCTCAGAAATCTTATCAGTTAGATTCTGAGAATTAGTATTGGGAGGGCGCATTGAGTAGGACGGTTGTAATTTGCACGGGACAGCCTGGAACTGGAAGGGATGAATATCTGCAGGAATTAATGTCTAAACGTGACTTCCATTACTATCATCTCTTCGATTACATTGTGAAGGAGGCTGAGAAGCAGGGATACACGCTTAATAAGCTGAATGTGCTGGACTTCTACGATAGCAAGCCGGGACTGCTTGAATCCTTCAGGGCTAAAGCCCTAAAAAGGATAATCGAGAGGATAAAAAAGACTGATGGAGTTCACATTATAAGCACACCATA
>QMXE01000086.1 GCA_003661975.1 Candidatus Bathyarchaeota archaeon | reverse complement strand
TAAAAGATAGTATGTGATCTCCCTTCCAAAGCGCATCGAAGCCAGCCCGCTCGCATAAGATCGCCTTTCTGATAAGGACTTTGGGGGCATACTCAACTCTATCTGGGGATATTCCAAACTTGACCATCATAACCTCCAAGATTAGAATTCTTGTTTTGGTTTTATATTTTGGCCGGTCAGTATTACTTTTTTCGTTAAAAGTAATACTTATATACTTAAGCCAAACCATATATCGCTCGTTGGTGGTGTGAAATGCGTAGAGGACCGCTGCTGTTGCTGGTGTCAGCGCTCTTTATTCTCTTTGTTTGCGATTTTGGTTCCGCTTATGCTTCTGGATCTAGCCGTTCTATTATGAGTAATAAGCCTTCTGTCGTTTGCACGACTACCGTCCTGTCGAGTGTAGTTGCGGATCTGGCCAGCGATCTCGTCTCTATCGATGTTATCTCGTCCCCCGCTGTTTGCCCAGCACATTACGATGTTAGGCCGAGTGACGTTGAGGCCTTCAGAAGTGCCGATCTCATATTGGCTCATGGATTTGAGCCTTGGGTTGATGAACTTAAGAAGGCCTCTGGGAGCGAGGCTCCAATCGTTAGGATTAGAGGAGCCTGGAACGACCCAAAGGCGCTTAGGCAGATTTACATTAAGGTTTCAGAGGCTCTCAGAGATAATCTGGGAATAAACGTTTCTGATAGACTAAGCAGGGCTTTGATGGGTATAGACTCCCTTGAGTCCTGGCTTAAGAGAGTATCCGAGGAGAATCATTTTGAGGGTAAGCCAGTTGTGTGCATGCTATTTCAGAAGGAATTCGTAAGCTCGTTGGGCTTTAGGATAGTTGCCGTTTACGGCCCGCCTGAGAAGGTCTCGGCTAAGCAGTACGAGGCTGTAATTAAGAATGGAACTGCATACCATGCGATCTTGGTAATCGATAATGTTCAGAGCGGAACTGATCTCGGCAGGAAGATAGCGTCTGAGATAGGCGCGGTTGAAGTTGCCTTAACAAACTTCCCTCAGACAGCGCCTCACCTGAATAATATGACTCAAGTGATGAAATGGAATGTTCAGAGGATCATCGATGCCCTCAAAAATGCAGAGTTAATGGCTGAAGTATCCAGTTTGAAGGGGCAGATTGAGACTTGGAGAACCGCGGTGATCGCCACGCTGATAGCGGCCGCTTTGGAGGCAATCATCATAGCCGCCCTGCTAATGAGAATCAGGAGACAATAGAGTGGCAGCTAAGTTAATACGATAAACATCATTTTTACTTTTGAGAAGTATTGGACTATCGAGGAGTGGCTATGCATTTTTCAAAGGAGGTTGTGAAGCTTAGGGATGTATGGGTTGCCTACTCTGGATCAGATAGGCCTGCTATGTGCAACATAAACTTGACCGTTCCGCTGGGTAAGTTGGTATTGATCACTGGACCTAACGGTGCTGGAAAGACAACTCTGATAGAGACTTGTCTTGGCCTGCTGAAGCCATATAGGGGCAGTGCTTACCTCTTCGGCGTGGATACTAGGAGCTGGAGGATAAGGCATGCAAGGAGGATGTGCGGGTTTGTTCCTCAGGACTTCATGAAGCCTCCGTTTGAGGCGTATACTGTGAGGCATGTTATACGTTTGGGCTTTGCGCCTTACAAGTCGATCTTTGAATCCTTAACTGAGGATGAGGATAGGAGGATCAGGCGGGTCTCCGAGCTTCTTGAGATCGAGGATCTTCTTGATAGGCCTATAGGGACTTTGAGTGGTGGACAGCAGCAGAGGGCCGTTATCGCACGCGCCCTCGTTAGGAAGCCTAGGGCGCTCTTTCTGGATGAGCCTTTCTCAAGCCTTGATAGGGAGGGTAGGAGGTTGATCTCAAGGGTTGTTAGGGAGTATGTAAGAGCTGAGGATGCCTCTGTGATTATAGTTAGCCATGATGTGAATCCGATAATCGATTATGCCGATATCGTCGTTAGGATGGAGAACGGCAGGATAGTCTCGGGTGAAGGTTATGCTTGAGTTTCTCGGTTTAGCCCTGTTGGCCGCTGTTCTCAGCGGGAACCTATGCGGTGCAATAGGCTTTTACGTGCAGAGGCTTAGGATCACAACTTTGAGTTTCAGCGTTGCCCACGCCGCATTGGCAGGCGCATCAATAGGCTTAATTCTAAATTTTGATCCCGTCTATTCGGCTATGATAGTCGCCGTGGCTTCGGCTCTAATCTTAGGCATGATATTCGCGAGGATCGAGTATGGGAGGGAATTGATTAGTATGGCTGTCTTCTCCGCCTCTTCGGCGGTGGCGATCTTCGCGATATACATGTCTAATGTGAGAGTTTTGGCCACCGCCTCGATAGCCGTCGTCTTATGGGGAAGCCTGTTGGCTATAACCGTTGAGAAGCTGATACTTCTCCTGCTCACGCTATTCATGTTCATACTGTATATTATCGCCTACAGAATTCAGATAGACTCTATGCTCTATGACGTTAAGATGGCTGAGGCTGAGGGGGTTAATGTTCAGATGCACATGCTGATAATGCTATTCTTCGCCGGGCTGATAATATCTTCATCGCTCAGGCTTACAGGCGGATTCCTGGTCTTCACGCTCCTATACAATCCGGTGGCAGCCTCATTCCAGATATCCAGAAAAGCGCATTTGCAACTGCTGGCTTCGTCAATTCTAGGGGCTGCTTCGGCCTCTTTCGGGTTGTTAGTGAGTTACACTCTTGATTGGCCTGTTGGGGCTACTATAGCGATAGTCTCATCCATCATCCTATTATCGGCTTACATGATGAAGGTTCTGGTTGAGGCTTTCAGAAGAAGATGCTTAAGTCGACCTTAATGCTTTTTTGCTATTATCATCTTCGAGTCGAGCGGGCATTCCGCCCCTGAGATCGTGAAGCTCGAGAATTGCTGGGAGTCTATCACCTTGATTATTGAGAAACAACTCTTCAGCGATTCGATGTATTCCTCAAATGATACTTCTCCCTTAAAACTGTAGATCCTATCGGCCTTCCTCACGCCCCTAAAGGACGTTATGTTCCATCCTATATCTAATAGGGGATCCTTTGATTCCTCTCCATCGTGATAGAAGATCTGCTTGTTTATGAATATGCCGCCAGCCTTTAGGCTTGAGTGTATCTTTGGGATCAATGATGGATTCTTCCCTCCTGGAATGTAGGAGAGGAATATCACATCGTATCCAGCGCCTATATCGTCTCTGAAGAGGTCTCCTGAGATGACCTCGACTCTTTCAGCCTTGAACAGCTTCATGTATCTCAGCGTATGCTTAAGGACCCCTGGGAGATCGAATACGTAGGCTCTCAAGTGCTTATTAAGTTTGGTGAATGCTATCGCGTAGAGCCCATGGCCTCCTCCAAGGTCTAGGAGCCTCTTTGCCCTCTTAAACTCTGGGAGATCAGCGATTATTCTCACGGTTCTTTGAAGTTCGCCGCATAGCATCTCCGATGCGAGGGAGGGAACGCGATCCTCGAAGAAGAGCTCCTCATCTATTTGGGCTTGATCACCCCTCAAAGCCTCATTCAGTCCATTCCAGACCTTGAATTCCTCGTTTAGGCTCTCTATCACGCTTAGTTGAGAGAGGGGGGAGTCTCCCTTCAGATATAGGCTACTCAACTCCGTATTTTTATATGCATCTCCAATCCTTTCTAGGAGTCCAAGATTAGATAGGACATCGCATATCTTACATGCGAATTTCGCATTTATCCCGAGTTCCCTGCTGATCTCATCTGGTGTCTTCGGCTCGTCTAATATATCGAATAGTCCGTTCTGGACTGCAACGTGGATTGTGCAGAATATCTTGTAGCCCCTTGAGCACATATTCAGAATCTCGTATAGCGGCTTCACATCTATTTGAGGCTCATTAATCAGTAGATCGTCGATTGGAGTTTTTGTCATGTCGAATCGATTAGGTAGTTATTGCTGTTATATCAGAAAAATATTACTATTGTGCTTACTTGTAATATTTTAGTCTCTGACATTCAATATCTCGGCGGGTTCTATTTTGCTGTTTGCTTGCCGTTTCATCTTTGGTATGCTTATTGCCCTTTCTGGGCAGAATGCTATGCATCTCATGCACAGGTAGCATTTATCGCCTAAAACTGGGTATTTATCCATCCTTATGTTGTTTGTTGGGCATAATTCTATGCATAGGCCGCATCTACTACATCTAGACCTGTCAATCCTGAGTGGATAAAGCTTTCTGAGGATCCTCCATGCCGATTCACACTGGGATAGTGCCGCCATAAAATCTGATAGTATCGGTGTTCCCCTCCATTCTGCATCGCCATTTATGATCTTCTCAGCGTATATTCTGGCCTCCTCCAGTCCCCTATCGATGATCCATGTGTTTTTCTCTGCCGGTTGGCTGGTTGGGAATATCATTGGCATCCGAATCTCCCCTGCGCCTACCGTATGGTATCCCTTTGCCTTTAGAATCCTCCTTATTGAGCCTACTACCCCGCCTGAGAATAGGCTTAGCGTGTCGACCATGAAGATGGGGGTTCCATTCGCCCTTGGAAGCGAATGAATGAATCTCCATACGAATGGGTATGTTCCCTGCAGAGCCACTGGAAAGCCCAAACCGATCATGTGGGTTAGTTTGATCCTGCATGGATCGGCCTTCTCGATGCGAAATAGATTAACCTTAAATCCGTATCTCTCGAATACCCTCTTCATCTCCGATACGACCATGAATGTGTTGCCTGTTCCGGAGAAGTAATAGAAGTCTATAACCCTCAAGCCACTCCACACCAATAGATCCTTTGCATGCAGAAAAATTTGTATATTAAAGGGATGTCATTTTTCGCGTGTCGATGCGGATTTTCTGATATGAACATACAAAGATTTATTTGATGTGACATGTAGAATAAAATTATATATGGGATTTATAAAACCCGAACATTAGGCTGGTATATGAGGAGATCTCTGCTTTTTATGATGCTTTGCCTAGTCTTTGTCTAGCGGCTCTGACATCATCGATCATAGACTTGCATGACATGGCTGGATCTATCCGGCTACGTCAGATACTCTAGATGGGGAGGAAGACAATTTATATTTGAAAGGAAAATTTTTGGTAGCCCGGGGGAGATTCGAACTCCCGTCGGCGGGTCCAAAGCCCGCCATGCTTGTCCGCTACACCACCGGGCTTCTCAGCGTCTCCTCCTCCTTCTGTATGGGCTGCTCTCTGATAGGTGCCATGGAATCTGAATATATAATCTTTCTGAAAGGTTATTTTGTGTGTTAACTCTCTCTATTTCATCCTTGACCCTCTCTATCTTTCCGGTTTTTCCGACGTTCAGCCTTAATGAGCCTCTATACAAGGTTGTGTATCCATTTGTTATCTTGATTGTATCACCTGCCTTGAATCTCCTGATCTGCTCATCCCACAGCGTCAATATTATTGATCCCGTTTCGTCTCCCACAAGCGCCTCGGCCACCACGTGGTCTCTTCCATCCCTTCTCGAATGAAATGCTCTTGTAACGCCTACGTTGATTATCTTCACGGTTACATTCAGTTCTCTCAGGCTGGGCTTTAGGGAGCAGACCTTAACGCTACCATCTGATCCATTCACTTTAAGCACTTCAGAAGATTGAATAGGAGCGATCCTATTAAAGTGTTATTTTTCGGCTTCCATCTGAGCGATCAGCTCCTTCCTCCTACCCCGAATATCCAAGATTATGCTCCTAGCCCTCTCCAGCGAGTCCTCAGCACCTTCTGCTGAGACATCCCCGAGCATTAGAACCTCAAGTGCACCCTCATAGACTGCGCTTGGAGATACATGTGAATCCCTTAGAAAATCGATGAGCCTCGTATAGTCGAATTGTCTCTTCTCCATCTCAGATAGGAGCCAAGCGTAATTTTCAAGCATATTTACAGATGATCGCTGCATGTAATGAGTCGCCTCGGCGTAGAGTCCCTCCTGAAGGAGAGCTCTTGTGCGAGCTGATATTCCACGGAGGAAGCTCTGCTTACAATAGAAGTTAAGGTTATTCACGACCTGTTCATGCAGTTTCTCGGTTATATGAGAGTTTGCCTCGAAGAATTTTACTGCTGCACTCCACATACTCTGGAATCTC
>QMXE01000085.1 GCA_003661975.1 Candidatus Bathyarchaeota archaeon | reverse complement strand
ACTGACGATTATGTTCGAACTCAGCTGACCCTGCTTACGAGCAGAAGATTCGGTAATATCCTATTATACTCGATTGGAAATAGGCTATACTATTTCATTCCGGTATATGTTGAGGCTGAGATATCAAATGCCGTGATAACTAAGATGGCATTCATAGGCGTCATTGACGCTGCCACCGGAACTAAGGTATCCATAGGATCGGATGCCACCCATGCATACTATGCATTAATGGGGAGCTCCATGGAGATCGGAGCTAAGGATAGGCTTCGAAAGATCCTGGATCTATTTGCGGAAGAGGGACTGAGCGTGATCGAGCCTGTCAAGATCAGCGGGGACGTATGGATAAGAGTCGATAACCTCACGTATACTAGTGAGAGTGAATGGGGAGAGGTGAAGGAGGCCATATGTGGATTTATTCAGAGATACGCTCAGAACTGCAGTGAAGTCTATCAGTGGAATGAGGATGAGAACATCATAAATATTGGAGTTCTAGTCTCAAAGAACGGAATAGTCAAACTATACTATATTAGCATTAAGTACGCATAAGACCGAGAGATCTTTGATTAGCAAACATCTTTTCAAAATGGATATATGCATGATTAGAGAATCAAGAATAACCGTGCTTTAGAGCCTCGGCTTAGGCCCGGAGGATACGCGATGAACCTCAAACCCTACTATTTCTCCTATTTGGGTAATGGATATGTGGGGATCCAGACATGTATAGATGGCACCGGAGCATACTTTAAGCCTAAGAGCTTCATTGCAGGCGTGTATGATGGAGAGTATGAGCGGATAGTTGAGATACCAAGATGGAGCGGAATATTCTTCTCCATTCAGGGGGAACATCCATTCTCAAGTCCAAGCGATATAGGGGATTATTCTCAAAGGCTGGATTTCAGAAGGGCTGTTTTATTAACTAGGTATGTCTGGAAGAAACGGGGGAACCCAATAAACTTTAACATTTCATTCTTCGCTTCAAGATCTGATCCGCATGTAGCAGCCATCTCATTTGCCTTCTCTTCCGAACAGAGGGAAAATGCTATTTTAGAGACTTGCCTGGATGCTTCTAGGCTGGAGAATTTAAGGGTCATAGAGAGAAGCGCTGAGAAGGATATATTATGGCTTGAAGTTGAAACCAAATCCTCTAAAATAAGAATTGCAGAGGCAACTAAGATACTCTGCAGGCCAGACTCCTCAGCAATAAAGGGAAAGATCCATGAGAGAGCCGCCAAGCTGAAATTAGATATCGACCTAAAGAGCGGTGGAGAGTATAATGTGCATAAGTATACTGCATTCTACACCTCATTAGATTCGGATGATCCCCTTGAAGATGCCATTACGAAGATTAAGGACTACACGGCTGAGAGCTTTAATAGGCTATTTGATGAGCACTGCAGAGAGTGGGAGAAGATATGGGAGAGAGGAATAGAAGTTGATGATCCCATTACCCAACGGAGGATAGATGCTTGCATATACTCCCTAATATCTAGCGTCCGTGAAGGACAGGATCATAGCATACCGCCGATGGGACTATCAAATGATGGGTGGGGAGGACATATATTCTGGGATGCGGACTTCTTCATGTTTCCGGCTCTTATCCTTCTCTTTCCAGAGTTGGCTAGGAGCATAGTTGCTTATCGCTGTAGAACGCTTGAGGCTGCTAAGGAGCATGCGAGAAGACATGGATGGGACGGGGCTTGGTATGGCTGGCAGACAGCCTCTTCTGGAAGGGAAGTATCTAGGGGAGGATACTCGGATGAAATACATATAGTTGGAGATGTAGCTTGGGCTCAGTGGCTATACTATCTTGTGACGGGAGACAAAGAATACCTTAGGGAGTGCGCGGCTCCCGTGATAATTGAGACTGCAAGTTTCTGGGCGAGTAGAGCCAAGTATAATCCTAAGCGGGATCGCTATGAGATATTGAATGTCGTGCCGCCTGACGAGTCTATCTATGAAAGGTGGGGAAAGGAAACGATCGATAATAGCGCCTTTACAAACGCGATTGCACAATGGAATTTAAAGACTGCAATTAAAGTCTGCAGATTACTGAATATGAAGTATCCGGAGAAGTGGAGGGAGATAGCCGAGAAGATATATATCCCCCTAGACAGGGAGAGGGGGATCATCCTCGAGTATGAAGGCTATGATGGACACGCCATTAAGCAGCCGGATGTTCTTGAGATGATATTTCCGCTTGAACACCCCATGAGCAGAGAAGTCATGGAGAAGAGCTTTGAGTATTACATAGATAAGCCAGACTGGAATCTCGGACATGTCTTCTGCCCTTCAATACACTTAGCCGTTGCATGCAGACTTGGCAGACGCAGGGAAGCCTCGGAGCTCTTTAGGATATGGGATGATTTCTTCCTCCCTCCCCATAATGCAGTGAGAGAGATACTGATGAACACTGATGGGATAGTATTTCTCACGGGCGCAGCGGGTTATCTGCTGGATCTAATCTACGGCTTCGCCGGGATTAGAATATCAGAGGATGGAATTGAGGTGAAGCCTCTGCTTCCAGAGGGAATATCACGCATAGTTTTCAAGAAGATCCTCTTTAGAGGAAAGGCTTACAGGCTGATAGTAGAGAAAAGGAATGGCATAGAAACCTACGACTTAAAGGAGATCGACAAGTAGCATCCTGACCTCCAAAATGACCATTTGCATTTAGCCTTGAGATTCAGAGTCTATACAGAAAGATGTAAATCTGACTCAAGGCTAATATCTTTTGGGAGAGGAAATGGACATCATAATTCAAAGGGACATCTCAGATCTCTCTTCTAGGAGGCTCTATGCTCAGGTAGCAACTGAGACGCTAACACTGAAGGATCTCGTGCTCTCCTTAAGCGAAATAATCGATGATGAGAGCAATGGATATCGCATTCTACCATTTGTGAATGCGAGAGGCGAGGGATTACATCGCCTCGACATATATACATCATTAAGGAAGGAGAGGGCTGATAGGGCTTATATCCTATCTAATGGAAGAAATACCATCTACATGCTCGATTACATCGTCAAGACAAGAAGGGTATATCATGATCCCGTGCTCTGTATAATCGGGCCGGATGCCGAGGAGATAGCCGAGCATGCATTAAAAAGGCTGTCGAGGATCCTCCTATCAAATACTTATCGCATAGAGTTGAATCAGCGGGCTATCTGGGAGTTCTCGAAGTTGATGGGCTATGAAAGAGCAGAAGTTATGAGGGTGCTCTCTGAAGTCTTCAAGGAGGCCGAGATGGCTCTAAAAATTAGGCTTCTCAGGGGCGGAGGCGGTGAGGAGAAGCATCCAAGCGTAGGAAAGAGATTATCGGAGAAGCTCATTAGGGAGATCGAGAGGAGACCCCTATACACTGAGCCTATAAGACTTGAGGATATAATCCCATTTGGAGCGACCATAATCCTAATCATAATATTGCTAATCATCCTAATGAGGATCTGAACACTTCCATTCAATGGTGATCAACATGCAGAAAGAGAGAAGCGAGCAGATACTTGAGGACTTCAATCTGTGGTTGAAGACGAAATTTACAAATGTATTCTGGTTTAGGGGTCATAAATTCGAGAAGGCTGAGGGGGAAGGAATACTCATAGACGGAGGCTTCTTCACAGAGAAAGAGGCTAAAGAAATCTTTAGGATGCTTAATTCAAAAAATCCCATTTCAAGATTAAATGCTACATTCATCATTTGGGAGCGAAATGGAATTCTACTGAAGCTCCTGATAATTCTATCCGTCGTCGCTCTAATCCTCATATACATAAGGATTAGAAAGTGATCATCTGAATCTTTGGAGTCTTCCGAGCAGTTCTTTATCTCCCTCATAATCTCCGACGCACGTAGCTATTATCCCATCCACGACACCCTCAAGTCTCTCAGCGAATTCCACGGCGTTCTCCATAGTAGCCGTAACCGGCCATCCGATCATCTTTATGATCTCGGCATTCCTAGGAGTTCCAACCACAAAGTATGCATATATCGGCTTTCCCAGACGCTTACATTCATCCGCGATCTGCATCAGCATTGGAAGAGACTTCTCCTCGAGCCTCATGAAGAAAAAGAAGTCCCATGCATCTCTAACCCTTGCAATCGCATCCTCAACTGGTCTACGCGCAGTTAAAAGGCAGCCGATCTTCAAGTTCTTTACGCGAACAGTCTTACGTAGAAACTCCCGGGCCTCCTCTGAGGACTTGAGCATGTGTATCGGCTCTCCATACTTTGGAGGATCACCCATCGTGAGAACTATTCCATCCAGGCCGACGGCGTCTCCGGCTAGAGCTAGGCCCCCGGCCTCCACAGGCCCCTTATAGCGTAACACGAATATGGGGATCACCATCTTATCTGGATACTTCGTCTTTAATACGCATCCCACCGCCGTTCCGCTTGGAGCCGGCCTTCCAGCCGCACTATCCGTTATGTTCCATCCGTCAACCAGACCATTCGTCTCCTCAGCCATCCTCAGAAATTTACGGGTTGGAACAAATTCATGCAGGATCTTCATTATAGACACCATACAAAGATGGTAACATGAAGAATAAAAGATCTTTGCATTCGTGAGGTGAAGAGCCAAAAATTAATTTAGGATCCCAGCCATTCCAGTTTGGATGTGATTTGTATGGATTTAGTTGATACTCACGCGCATCTTGAAGAAATAGAAGACCTCGACGGGGCCATTCGGAGGGCTGAAGAGAAGGGTGTAATAGCCATAATAACGATGGGGATGGATGTAAAGTCAAGTTTGTGGTCTCTGAATGAGAGCAGGAAACATCAGACTGAGAACCTTAAGATTTACCCGGCGATCGGAATACATCCATGGAACGCATCGTCCATAAATGATACAGAAGGGGATCTAAGGTTCATTGAAGAAAATGTGCATCGCATAGTTGCTATTGGAGAGATAGGACTGGATTACTGGTATGAGAATGCCCGGGAGAACTTGGAGGTGAGAAGGAGACAGAAAGAGGTCTTCCGCAGACTTCTTGAGATAGCGAAGAGATACGATAAGCCCGTCTCGATCCATAGTAGAGGGGCATGGATCGATTGCGTTGAGACCGTGATAGAAATGCAGATCAGAAGGGCGGTGTTCCACTGGTTCTCCGGACCGAAAGAATCCTTAAAGAGACTTCTCGATCACGGATATTACATCTCAGCTACGCCTGCTGCGAGCTACAGCCAAGAGCATAGAGCCGCCATTAAATATACTCCCTTAGAGAATCTCCTTTTAGAAACAGATTCGCCAGTCAATTACCGCGGTAGAAGAGCCGAGCCTGCGGATGTAGTTAAAAGCCTATCTGCGGTTGCAGAGTTGAAGGGCTTGAATGAGTTAAGGGTTGCTGAGGAGACGACGGAGAATGCTAAGCAAGTATTCGGGATTACGTGACTACTTTGACTACGTTTCCGAATCTTTGAACTCCAAGATCCTCCGCGACTATTATGCATTTAGCCCGTAAAATATACACGATTGGCTTTGAGATTAAATGCTCAAGATCTGTTAGGCTCTCGTAGTTTCCCTGCCCCTTCGATATTATCAAATCAACATTCCGTAGGAGATCAAGGAATTCCCCTGATGATTCTTCTAGAGCGACGCCTACGTGATCGCTACCAGTAGTTATTACCTTCGCCACCTCGCCTAATCCGATCTGCTCAGCATCCTCCAGAGTTGCATCATTCAATATTGGACCGGCCTTCACAGCTGCAAATATCTCAACAGGATAATTCATCTTGATGATCTGCATTAGAAATTTATCGAAGACTATCTCTCCGGCATTATCCAGCAAATATAGGATTCTCCTCGAGTTTGAAAGTGCATCCATAAATTTGTCTGTGTCATCTATGGCTAGGCAGCCGCCTAGGCATCTCTTTAAGTCCTCTTCAAGTCTACTCATTGAGAATTCATGTCCCTCAACCTCGAAGTCTATGGTGTTTCCGCAGATCGTCCCCAAGACTGAGAGTTTAAATGCATCCTCAAACTTCGCCTCTTTGCATTTACGCTCTAAGACCCGTATCACCCTCAGAGCGATCATATTAGATTTGCGCTTCAAATCCCTAAATGGATCAGTGTTTCCCGTGATTCTTCGAGCCATTCTCTGAACATATGTATGAAGACGAGGCGGCGTGATCCCTGTTAGATCGTGTTTTTCGGCAAGCCATCTTAACGTCTCATAGAGGATCTT
>QMXE01000084.1 GCA_003661975.1 Candidatus Bathyarchaeota archaeon | reverse complement strand
CATTCTGTCCAATATAGAATCTCGCCGTCCAATTCTCCGGTAGAGATGGATCCTTAACGTAGAGGAAATAAGTGTCCGTGTAGGGGGATAGATTCTTAATGCGTATGTTGAAGGTTACGTTCTCACCCGGATAGGCGGCCTGCCATATAACTGGATTGTAAATCTCAACTTCACATGTGGCTTTCGGCTTGCGTTCAACCGTTACTATCAGCTCTCTCTTCGCCAGAGTGTATGTACCATTAGCGTAAACGGTGAATTGGTAATCTCCTGGAGCCGCATCCTCAGGCACCTTGACTTGAAGATATATCGTGACTGTCTGTCCGGCCCTTAGGCCTATCCCCCTCACAATCTTATTCCAAACATAGAATCTCGCCGTCCAGTTCTCCGGCAGATCCTCAGTGTAAAGTTTATACTCATCATATTCCGAGCTTGGATTCTTCATTATCAAATTGAATGTGATAGTATTTCCCGGATAGGTTTCCTGCCAATAGTCTGAGCATTCGATCTTTATCTCATACTCGTGATCTGCCCCAACGAATATTAGGGGTGAGAAGAAAGGGTAAAGAGATAGCGTAAGTAGTGAGAGTAGGGTTAGGAGAAAAGTCTTCATCACGAATGATTTTGCCTTCAGCCTCAAAAAAGACACGCTCCTTAAGCTATGGTGAAATAAATTCATCAATAGGAATTATTAAATGTTTGTTTCCTCTAGAGGTTCACGACCTTTAGAACCTCAAATGGCTTCTTCATCCTTTCCTCTGGAGGTAATGGATCAATAACGTAACAGATCATCTTTTTCTGCTTAAGGGCGGTCATGGCTAGTGAGGCGGATATTGAGGATGGCTCTCCAGATATACAGACTACATCAACTCTTGAAACAATATCCTCAGCTATCTTCATGCATTCTTTTACGTTTAATGGATCCACATGGGAGATTATGAATTTCGGCGGTTTTATACCTTCTATCTCAAGTCTCCTCTGAAGCGCGTTTATCTCATCCTTTATTTCGGGCTTAGAGGTTATCACGTATAGGCTTGTCGGAGTGTAAACATTTATGAGCGTGTAGAGCTGCCTTAAGGAGGGATCGTATGGAGTTGCAACCTCAAATGTTAAAGCCTCCCACTCTAGGATTATCCTCCTTATATGGGTGGCTATCTCAAAGACAGCCTCCTGTGATCTTCGATGAGGCTTACAGATCATCTTGACATTATAGTATCCGCTCCTTTCATCCCTGCTTATTATTAACTCATTATCGCTCCAGCCGAACTTTTCAATGTGCACCCTAAACGTTATCCTCTTAAGAGCATCTTTATCTTCTGGATTCTCCTGAAGGGAGAGACCCGATATCGTCCATGTTAGACCTAACTGTCTCTCACGTAGCCTCATCATGATGAATCCTATAAATGGCTCTAGTTCTCTCTTTCTGAGTTTAATGGGCAATTCTAAACTCCATCCGCGCTTATCCACGGCGGGTATTTTCATATCAAGCCTCCATCTTCTAAGAAGTGATGGGGTGATCATCGTTGATGCCCTTAAGGCTGGGATAAGCGCGGCTACAACCGAAGTGAGCCCCGATAGGAATAGTGCTATAAGGCTCCACTCAGCGGATACCTTCTCCCTAATCTGCAATGCTCCCTGCAGGAATGCTGGGAGAAGTCGATAGCCGGATATTCCAGCGAGGAATCCTAAGCCTCCGCCGATCAGCCCTATGACTAAGGCCTCAGCTACGAAGAGGCAGGCTACATGCGTTGGATTCAAACCTACTGAAAGAAGCGCTCCAATCTCATCTCTACGCTCATTGACAGATCCCATCATTGAGACTCCGATATTCAGAATTACCAAGATCATCAGGAAGGGTATAAGCCCCGTTCCCTCCATCTCTATGTATTCTCCGAGATATAGCATCTCTAACTTTCCGGGATGCGCAATGTACACTCTATACTCCCACATATAGGCGATCACATCTGCGAATCTCCGATAGTCTACGTGATCCTTCAATTGTATGATCACCCTTGAAGTATAAACATCTGGGAGCTGAAGTGCAGTTTCGTATGGAATTATAATTACATTATCGCTCTGGCATGGTATGGCTTCGCCTGAGAAAGCATCTATTTGGAAGGGAACTATCGTCTGAGAATCTAGATCTGGGAACTTCTCGAGTGCATCTGGATCAAAGAATCCCCTAATAGTGAAAACTTTACCGAAGCCATACAGCTTGTCTCCCACATTAACTTTGTACTCGTCGTGGATCATCGAGCTTACGAGTATACCGAATGGATCATCATCTTCAAGATAATTCCCAATCACCACTATATCGTTGATATGCGTGATATTAGCCTCTATGCTAGGCTTTATGCCGATAACGCCATCAACGATAATGGCATCTCCATCTTCCGTGTATAGGTAGCCGATCGGATTCATCGGGCTTCTAGGAGTATTCTCAGCCTTCGGGGAGATTAACGTAACATTCGGATTCTCCTCAAGCCACTCCATGAGTTGCTCCGAGAGAGGAATGAAGGTCGCTGAAGTATCCGACGGCACGTCTCTAATCAAAATAGCATCTACCGAGTATGCCGGTCGAAGACTCCTCAGAATAAGCCCATAACCGGGAGACACTGACGTGAGAGCTATGAATCCAAAGACTAATATTATAATATTCGTCAGGCTAAGTATGGTTCTAAGTCTCCTTCTCCTCAAGTTTCTACAGGCCATTGAGAAGGCAACGATAATGGCGCTTTTAAGCTGAATCGATCTTCTCTCACCTTTACTTTCCCGCATGATCCTCGGCGAAGCAACTATGAGGATCTGCCCGATAATGAATGCTGAGACCACGATGGCGATGAATATCTCCCATTGAACCATGCGACAGCCGGGAAATACCGCGTAAAAGAGGCCTATGAAAGCCGCATAGAGCAGTGATGCTATTATCGGATTTAATGAGAAAGAGAACAAGTTTTTCTCCCGCATCATAACTCTATAGCCTCTATAACGATCGGTTATCAGATATGCTGACGCTGAGGATATGAATACGAAGAGTAAGGGCAATATTAGAGCGGACTGGAAGCCTATCTGAAGTAGGCCCTGAAGCCTATTCGTTGAATCGGTTATTATGGTATAGGCGTTACGAAGCTTAGCGAATGCCTCATCGTAGGATTTCCTCTTAAGCGATAAAACGGCAGAGTCTATTAGGTCATAAGCCCTCAAAAGATCGTTTCTTTCATGAGTAACCAGAAAGCCGACATCTTCAGCGTCCTTCAATAGGTTTAAGGCCGAATCAATCTTGGATTTTACGATCTTAATGTTAAATTTGAGGGCATCTTCATGAACATCTACATGTAGAATTTCGCCCTGAGAAACCTTAAAGCATCCCCCCTCTCCACGTAGCATGAATTCTCGTGAGAGATGATCCACCTTTACGAATACTTTAATCGCGATCCTAGTCTCGGCTGGAACAACTACTATCCTCGGATCAAAGTGGAATCTTTTACTTAAGTCTCCATCACTTCCGTAAACACGCAGTGATCTTCCTGGAAGGGAAGATCCATCGGGTTTCACAACTGTAAATTTGAAGTATCTTGCAGGCCTGTTCTTCTCGACGAGCCATATATCCCCCTCAACATAGATCGTTGCCCCTCTCTCTAAGACAAAGGTGTTGGAGACCTCTGATCCAGGCTCAAGATAAGCCCGCCAGACCGCGGGGACATAATCCATGCCCGGGGTCTTAGGGTTGTCATAGCCGACATAAACTTCATACCAGCCTTCATGAGTCACGTGAATGGTGAATCTTCCATTGCAATCGGTCAGAAGGTTCCTTTTGAAGCCGTGAGGGCCGAATATGGCGACTGTGGCCTTATGGAGCGGCTTATTATTATAGTCTAAGACGAAACCACTTATCTTCGCGATGTTACTCTTCTGAGCAGCTGAAATTTTGGATACGCCAAGAGAGAATAGTAGAATTACGAGTGCCAATATCAGAATTGGATAGGCCGGTCTCTTCGTCATGACAGCGATTCCCACATCAATAAAATTCATCAAAATATTTTAACATTTCATGGAGAACTGGGCAAAATGCAATTCTAGCCTTAATCATCCATTCAGATAATGCTCAGTTCTCATCTTCTCGTTTGAGCCCTATAAGCCTATTGTGGAAGCATGTTTCTTCTCCAAGGTGACATGCTGGACCCTTTGGATCAACGAGGTATAGCACGGCATCGTAGTCGCAGTCCACGAGAACATCGATCACTCTCTGAACATTTCCGGAAGTCTCGCCTTTCATCATTACACGTCCATGAGATCTCCTAAAAAAGTATGCATACCCAGTCTTCAGGGTCATCTCGATGGCCTCGCGATTAGCATATGCAAGCGTTAAAACCTTCAGGGTCTTATAGTCTTGAACGACCACTGGAATTAATCCGTCAGCTTTCCTGAAGTCCAGATCGTCCACGTTTAGGTTCCTCTTAATCTTCAAGTCTTACTGGCACCCCCCTCTCCGCCAAAAACTTCTTCACAACGGGAACTGGATACTCCCGGAAGTGGAAGATAGAGGCTGCTAGAGCTGCGTCTGCCCTGCCTATGGTGAAGGCCTCGAGGAAATGCTCTGGTTTTCCTGCTCCGCCACTTGCTATGACGGGTATCTTGACGCGCTCAGATATGCTTCTCGTCAATTCAAGGTCATATCCATCCTTCGTTCCATCCCTATCCATCGATGTGACTAAAAGTTCTCCGGCTCCCAGCTCCGCAGCCCTAACGGCCCATTTAATGGCATCTATGCCTGTAGGTTTACCCCCAGTTCCGCCGTAAATGTGAACTTCAAACCAGCATGATCCCTCAGGAGTATCCACGATCACCTTATCTTTTCTACTCTCATATCTCCTTTTAGCGTCTATAGCGACTACTATGCATTGGCTTCCAAACGTTTCAGCAAGCTCGCTGATCAATTTTGGATTTTCAACAGCAGCCGTATTAATTGAGACTTTATCTGCGCCGTTACATAGGACTAGACGAGCATCCTCAATGCTTCGTATTCCACCGCCAACCGTGAAGGGAATATTGATCTCAGATGCGACTGCCCTAACGACATCCTTTAGGATCTTCCTCTTCTCAGGGGAGGCAGTTATGTCTAGAAAGACCAGTTCATCAGCTTCCTCGTCGCAGTATTGTCTTGCAAGCTCAACAGGATCCCCAGCTATTCTACGCTGGAGAAAACGTATGCCCTTAACAACTCTGCCATGATCAACATCCAAGCATGGAATGATCCTTTTAGCTAAAACCATTCTTCTTCACCACTCAACTTTAATCGTTCCCTGCCACTCTTAAAGCTTCACTCAGGCTGATCTTCCCTTCATAGAGCGCCCTTCCGACTATAACGCCGTAAACCCCGAGATCCTTTAAGGCTAGAATGTCGTTGATGCAGCTGATGCCTCCAGCGGCTATAATCCTATATCCTTGACTTGTAAGTGTCGATAGGACTTCCAGATCTGGTCCAAGTAAAGTTCCATCTCTATGAATCGATGTGACCAAGAAGAATTTAATGCCGATCTCCCTAAATCTCTCTGCTGCCTCCTCAACTGATATTCCGGCTGATCTTTTCCATCCACCAACCATAACGATCCCCCTGTTATGGTCTAATGCAACTGCAATCCTTTCATCACCAAACTCCCTCAGAAGAGTCTCAATTGCTGATGGATCTGAGAAGGCTAGGGAACCTACGATTATGCGTTTAACGCCGATCGAAAATAATCTTCTTGCGAGACTTATGCTTCTGATTCCACCACCCGCCTGCACGGGGACACTTACTGATTTAACCACGTCGCCTATCATTTCGATGTTGCTTCCTAACCCTAAAGCCGCGTCTAAATCTACTATATGGATTATTCGCGCCCCTTCACGTTCCCATCTTCTGGCTAATGATACGGGGTCTCCGAGGTGATCATAGGATTTCGCTTGTTTAGGATTTCCTTTAAGCAGTCTGACGACTTTTCCTTTCATAATATCTACGGCTGGCATGATCTCCACGAATGTTCACCGCTTCATTATCATCATGAAGTTTCTGAGGATTCTGCATCCGGATCTTCCGGATTTTTCGGGATGAAACTGAGTTCCGTAAATATTTCCTTCCGCAACTACGGATGCGAATCGGATTCCATACTCCGTCTCGGCGACTATCACGCTTTTATCTGCTGGACGGGCATAATAGCTATGGACAAAGTAGAAATAGTCTTTCTCGTCTATGCCATCTAATATCTCATTAT
>QMXE01000083.1 GCA_003661975.1 Candidatus Bathyarchaeota archaeon | reverse complement strand
GCCTTTATTGCCCTGCGTTCCTCAATGAGTCTTAGGGCCTCAGTTGCCTCTTCTAGGGGCTTGATGTGCGTTATTAATTCCCTGAATGGGTATCTTCCGCTCTGAACTAGCCTTACAGCCCTGTAGAGATGCTCGGTATCGCTTACCCACACACCGCGGATCTCAATATTCTTTCTTGTTATTTGGTGGAAGCAGTCTATCTCGGCTCTACCCTTCGGAACTCCGAATCCAGGAACTACGAATGATCCTCCAATCCTAATGTGCTGCAGCCCCTCCATGAATGCCTGATTGGTTCCGCTGCATTCATAGGCTACATCGACTCCACGGCCGTCTGTCAGTTCATGTATCATCTCAACTCTCTCCTCCAATGTAGTCTCATGTCTATTGATGATATGCGTCGCGCCGAATCGCCTGCACATCTCAAGCCTCTCCTTTGTTCCGCCTATGACTATTATCTCTGATGCCCCATACTCCCTTGAGAATGCAACATGGAAGATCCCAAGCGGCCCTGGACCGAATATCAGAACGGACTCGCCGATCCGGGGAGGCCTAAGTTCGAAGCTATGAGCAGACGTCGCCCCTGAACATGAGGCTGGAACAAGCGTGATGGGATCCACTGTTTCCTCGAGCTTTATGATCCTCGTGTTACTATCTAGGACTATTGCCTCTGAGTAGCATCCATTCAGGTATGGAGGTTCATTGCAGGATTTTGAGATCCCGTATGTCCAGCGGTTAGGGCATAGTGAGGGCGTCTTGTATATCGTGCAGTATTCGCATCTCCCGCATGTAACCCCCCTATCCCAGATTACCATATCCCCGGCACTTAAGGGTCTGCCGAATACATCCCTCTTCTCACCTGCGATCTCATCGATCACTCCCACGCCTTCATGGCCTGGAATTATCGGTGTGGAGACGCGTGGATCAAGTCCTCTCCATATATGAACGTCTGAGCCGCATACGCCAGCGGCGCTTATCCTAACAAGAACCTCCCCCTCGCTAAGTTTGGGACGTTTAAAGCTTCTAATGTTCAACGGCTTATTGAACTTCTCAATCACAGCGGCCCTTATCTCATCACTCATGATTAGCCCTCCCGGCTGCTACGGATTAATGATCATCACTGGTCTCCTAACATTAACCTTTAGGCTTCCATTGGCCATTTGTATCTCTATGAGCCTAAGCCAATTCTCATCATCCCTCTGGGGATAATCAATCCTATAATGGCTTCCTCTGGTCTCCCTCCGAGTTATGGCTGCCAATACTATTGCCAAGCCAGCATCGATAATGTTCCTAAGCTCCAATGCGGAAATAAGCTCGTCCTCATCAACCGAAAGTTCCGACTGGACAATCCTCCTATATCTATGAAGGGAGTTATACGTTTTGCTTAGGGAATCCTCATCTCTGATGACCGAGACATTCCGCCACATCATCTCCCTAACATCCTTCAATACTTCACTGACGCTGTGGCTTCCATCGGCTTCTAGAAGCCTCCTCACCTCATCTTCTACTTTCTCAGCTTCCCTGAGATCCGGCTTAACAATCCGCTTTGAAGCCCTCTCAGCGGCGTATCTTCCAGCCCTTGCACCAAAGACTTGACAGTCAGCCAATGAGTTTCCTCCAGGCCTGTCAGCTCCATGCTGTCCTCCAGCGGCTTCTCCAGCGGCATATAAGCCTGGAAGGCTGGTTTCGCCTCTCTCATTTATTAGGATTCCGCCATTCATGTGCTGTATTGAAGGAGCGATCTCAAGAGGCTCTCTTCTTATATCGACGCCACGCTTAAGAAAATACTTGAATGGTATTGAGGCTTCGCTCTCGATCTTTGAGGCTGGAACATGAGAGAGGTCGAAGTAGACCCCTCCATTCTCGGATGCCCTTCCTTCAATTATCTCAGTGAAATTCGCAATGTCAATATAGCCTGATGCATTTCTCATTGTGAATGGAAACGTAACTGACTTCAAATCGTAAACTTCTTTTATAGTAAGCCCTTCTGGCAGGTATCTCTCCAAAAATTCCTCCCCTAAACCATTAATCAATCTCGGCCCAAGCCTCCACAGGATCCCCCCGACATCAAACTTGAAGGGAGTGATGACGCATGGCCCTATCTGCATAAACTCCATATTAACGAGCTTCGCTCCGGCTCTAAGAGCCATAGCATAGCCATCGGCGGTCATGCCCTCGGGAAATACGGTGTACTTATACATGCAGCCGTGTCCTCCAGTCGCCATTATGGTCGAGCCGGCAATGAAGGCGGTTAACTCTAGGCTCTCAGTATCTATGCCTACCGCCCCCGCGACTACGCCGCCGTCAACAATGAGATCAACTGCCATGACATTCTCGAATACTGTTATGCCGCGCTCCTCAACTTGACGTTTCAATGCATCCATTATCTGCCTTCCAGTATCAGCTCCGGTTCCGCATGCCCTCGGATAAGTTGCACCGTCAGACATTACCTGCCTAAACCTTCCATCCGGCTCCCTTAGAAATTCGACTCCCCAATCTACGAGCTCCCTGAATCTATCCGGAGACTCATAAGCGATTATCCTAGCCAAGTTATGGTCGCAGACGTATCCACCAACGCTCACGATATCTCTAAAATGCATCTCACAAGTATCTCTTGGATCGGCAATTCCAAGCGCAACGCCATAAGCCATCCACTCGGAGGCCGAGTTCGGAGTGCATCCTGAAAGGCCATACTCACCCTTACAGATGATGGTTACGTCAACACTTGAATCATGGGCTTCGATAGCGGCTCTAGAGCCCGCTCCGCCCCCACCTATCACCAAAACGTCAGTCCTATGAACTTTCATGTAACCTCATCTCAGAATCTTAGTTAAAAGGTTTTGTGTTAACAGCGAAAAATATATATTGGCTCTCTTATTCTTTTGAAAATTGTCGGGCGGTAGCTCAGCTTGGCAGAGCTTCCGAATCAGCCTGCATGGACAGGCTGATGGAGACGCTGTAGACGCTGCCCATAAGGGCGCGTCGCTCAGCCTGCCAAGCGAACAGAAACCGGAGTGTCGCAGGAGAGCTGGAGTAAACCTCCAACTCTGCGAGTTCAAAATAGGATGGCGGATCCCGTCTCCTAGGAGACTCCTGCCCGCCCGACCATAATTCAATTTTATCCCCGAAACCCTTTTCTTGTAAGTCATCCTTCTGAATCCTTGATGTGAGATGTCCAAGCAGCGGGAGCTAGAGGATCTCTATCAGAAGCTCAGTCTTCTAAGAGATGAAGTGGATAAGTTGAGGCGGGAGGCAAGATTATGGGCTGAGAAGCGCGACGCCATCCATGAGAAGATCAGGCGGATCAAATCTTCGATTCATGAGTTAAGGCAGAGGCGTGACGCCCTAAACCTTGAGGTTAAGCGCTTAAAGGCTCTAAGAGAGGACGGGTTAAGGCGTAGAAGCGAGATAATCGAGGAGATCCGTAGGCTTATTGAAGAGAGAAGGAGGATGCGGGGAGATAAGCCTCGGAGAAGCAGATCAAGCCTCGAGAGCCAATTGGAGAAGATCGAATGGAGGATACAAACTGAACCCTTATCATTAGAGGAGGAGAGGAGGCTAATAGACCAAATTAGGCTCTTAGAGTCTCAACTTGAATATTACAGGAGAGCCGAGGAGATCAAGAATAGGATAGACGCTCTTAGAGGCGAGGCTGAGAGGCTCAGAGATGAAACGCTCAATTACAGATCTAAAATCTTAGATTTCGCAGAGAAGAGCCAGAGGATCCATGAGGAGATGCTCAAGAGGATAGATGAGTCTAAAAGGCTTAAGGCTGAGGCCGATGAGATGCATAAGCGATACTTGGAGAGTAAGGAGAGGATCAGAAGCATCAACTTGGAAGTGAAGAGGATCCATGAGGAGATCAGGATGATCGAGGAGGATGAACGGAGGCTTAAGGAGGCTGAGCTCAAAAGAAGAATCGAGGAGGAGGCTGAGGAGAAGCTCAAGAGGGGAGAGAAGCTCACATTCGAAGAGTTTAAAGCCCTACTCGAGAAGGGCAGGATAGTATAGGCGAAATAAAGCATAAATTTTAGAGCATATGATCATTATTGTGTGTATGAGAGTTCTGAGAGGGGGAGCAGCTCCGATTCTCAGCATGCAGGAGAAGAATAATGGCTGGGAATGAGAAGAAGAAGGAGCATCTGCTCATTCTCTGCGTCGATAGGGATGATGATGTAGGACGAAAAACCGGCGTTAAGACGCCTATCATCGGAAGAGAAGAGAACCTGAAGTCGGCACTAAAGCTCATACTCGCCGATCCAGAGGAGGCGGATGCAAATGCGATGTTCGAGGCAATAAGAGTATACGATACGCTATCGAAGAATGGTAAGGGCTCGGATGTCTATGAGATCGCCACAATCACCGGGTCGGATCTTGGAGGAATAGCTGCCGATAGAAAACTTGTATCTGAACTTGAAGATGTCCTAAAGGTTTTTCCAGCTGATAGTATAATCCTCGTGACGGATGGCTTCGCAGATGAGGATATTATGCCCCTTGTTCAGACACGGATACCAGTAACGTCTGTTCGGAGGGTAATAGTGAAGCACAGCGAATCAATAGAGGAGACCGCAGCCCTATTCTCGAGATACTGGAGGATGATAATTGAGGAGCCGAGATACTCAAGGATATTCCTCGGGCTGCCCGGCATATTTCTTATATCGATAGGAATTCTCATATTGCTCCAGATCTTCATAAGATTCGACATATACACTTGGGTTACAATAGTCGGATTAATAATCTTGGGCAGCTACCTCGTAAGTAAGGGTTATGGGATAGACAGGAAGATCTCAGCCTTCCTTTCACGTCCATACAGATACTCAATCTCAGATATGGTCTCAGGCTTCTCGCTTACCTTCGGCCTCATACTCATAGGCATAGGATTATACCAGGCATTCTCATTCATAATAGTCAATTTTGAGGTAAGTTTTCAAATACCAGTTGATGTTGATAGCCTAATAGTTATGCTCCCAGTGCTTATTGGATGGCTGATCAATAAGGCCATAACATTATCGATAGCCGGGTTATGCACGATTTTCATCGGAAAATCCATAGCATATCTACTGGATAGAGATCCAAAGTTCTGGAGGACATCAGCTCTAATAATAATCGTCGCTTGGTCATGGACAGTCTTTAATGAGGCATCTCAAATAATAATCAATCCATCGCTGCCGCCGGACAACCTAATAATGTCGATAATGGTTGGAATAATTATAATCGTATGTTCGGGCTTAACAACTCATTTGCTGAGCAAGAAATACAAAGACTTTTTCGTAAGGGGAAGGAAGGGGGAGAAAGAGGAGGAGAATGAGGAAGAACCTTCCTAGACGAGTTGAAGTAGCGATCATCGGCGGCTCAGGCCTCGAATCTCTACTCCCACCATCCTCGCCTAAAATTCTCGTCGAGACACCATACGGCTCTCCCCCATCGATCTCAATCTGGAAGATAGACAGTCGCCCTGTGGCCTTTCTTCCACGTCACGGATACAGGCATGAGCTTCTCCCGCACAGAATAAATTATCGCGCAAATATATACGGCCTATACAAGATGGGAGCGCGGTGGATAATAGCAACAAATAGCGTTGGAGCAATAAACTTGAAGTTTAAGATTGGAGATCTCATTGTGCCACATGACCTAATAGACTTCACGAAGCAGAGACCCCTAACATTCCTCGAAGGGTCGACGGAGGCACATGTAGATTTCACAGAGCCATACTGTAATGATCTGCGTAGAGCCATAATCGATTCGGCCAAGAAGAGCGGAATCCCAATACATGAGCATGGAGTATACGCATGCATGGAAGGCCCAAGATACGAGACTGCAGCTGAAGTCAAAATGCTTAAACATCTGGGATGCGATGTTGTCGGTATGACTGGAATGCCAGAGGCGATACTGGCAAGGGAACTAAAGATATGCTATGCCTCTATATGCTATATCTCGAACATGGCTGCTGGTATAGGCGGATCGATCAACCATCATATGGTTGTTAAAGCTGCATCATCGGCGATGCCGAGGCTGAAGCATCTGCTGAAACAGACTGTTCTGCATCTCTATGAGTCTGGCTTATCATCCATGGCGGCTGGAGAGAAATGAGATGCTGAAGTTTCTGCTATCAATACTCGGCGTGTATAGGCTATATGAGAAGTGGCTCTGGTATCAAGTTAAGGATCGACCTAAACCAGCGCATATAGGGATAATCCTTGATGGAAATAGAAGATGGGCTAGAAGCCGCTCCTTAGATCCAAGCATGGGACATTATTATGGGGCTGATAAGACGGAGGAGGTTCTAAGATGGTGCTTGGATCTC
>QMXE01000082.1 GCA_003661975.1 Candidatus Bathyarchaeota archaeon | reverse complement strand
TTATGAAGCCTTCCAACGAGTATCCCTACTTGATGACATAATCTCCTCCTCTCCTCCGATCGCAGATCATTAAGGATCTCCTTCAGCCTCTTTCCTTCAACATACTCCATGACTATAGTTGATGAGGCTATATCAACCATGTAGATTATAGGCGTTGGAACCCCGGCTTCCTTGGCTCTATGAATTATCTGCGGTTCATGCCTTGTTCTTTGAGTACGGATCTCCCTGTCCAGTTCTGGAATACGATATTTCTTGGCAAGCCTCTTCTTTTGGATCACCCGCCGTCCATGCCAATCCTCCAGGTATAGGCTTGCCTCAGCTCCCTTCTTAATTAGCATCTCATCCACCTATCCATGGCACTTCAACTTCGTCTAATCGCCACTTCAATTTGACATGGCTCTTCTCTATCGGCGTTGTCACGCCGCATTTATAGCTTAGAACTCCAACCCAGGCGATCATGGCTCCATTATCGAGAGCATACTCTTTTGGGACGCTGTGAAATGAGGCGTCATGCTCCTCAGCCATGATTTTAAGCATCTCTTTAAGCCTATTATTTGCCCCCACCCCTCCTGTTAGCAGAACCTCCTTTTTCTCCGTATGTGCTAAGGCCCTCTCCGTGATCTCGGTCAGCATTGAGAATATGGTCTCTTGGAAGCTGAAGCATAAATCCTCGATCTTGTATTTGCCCTCCTTGAGCAGTGTAGTTGCGGCTGTGAGCAATCCGCTGAACGATAAATCCATCCCCTTAACAGTATATGGAAGCGGAATGAAGTTTCTTCCCATAGCAGCCTTCTCCTCAATTATCCTGCCAAGCGGCACACCTTTAGATTCAAATCCAGCCTCCCTAGCGAATACATCTATGCAATTTCCAACAGCGATATCTAACGTCTCACCGAAGACTCTGTATCTTCCAGCCTCAAACGCGGCGACTATAGTGTTTCCGCCAGACACATACAGAGTGACTGGATCCTCAACTTTGTTGATGAGCCTTCCAATCTCAATATGGGCTACGCAATGATTCACTCCTACTAGCGGCAGATTCAGGTAGGATGCGAGGGCCCTAGCGGCAGTTGCCCCAGTCCTTAAGCATGGCCCTAAACCCGGGCCTTGAGAGAACGCAATTACAGTTAGCTCTTTCGGCTTTAATCCAGACTCTTCAAGGGCTTCGGCTATAACTTTCCCTGCGACTCTGGCGTGGTGTCTAGCCGCCTCTCTGGGGTGTATGCCTCCTTTCTCCGGAACATATGCATCGCCGACATTGGCTAGTATTTCACCGTCAAACGAGACTATTCCAACGCCGAAGTCATCCGCCGTGCTCTCAATTCCCAGACAGTATCCCTCTCTCATGACGCATCCTCTATGCAGATGCCTTATTTATTCTGCTTAGGGAGCATGCTTTTATATACAAATTTTTATTCTGGTTTGAAGGATAAATAATTATAATTGGTTATGAGGAAAAATGGATGCCGAAACAGAATGATCTAGAGCAGAAGGCTTTGCAGATAATTATGAATGAGGGGAGGAGAGGAATTCTCCAGTCTGAGCTTTGGCGGAGAATCAATGCCACAAGCAGAGAGGGATCTAGAATATCGATCAGGCTTGAGAGGAGGGGGCTTATACGTAGAGAACGTGAATTACACAATGGAAGATGGACTTATAGGCTTTACTCTAAGAAGCAGCCGCTCTCAATTGACTCAATCCTCAACTGTCCATGCCTAACCTGCGAAGAGAGCGACAGATGTGGAGGGGGCGGAAGGATCTCTCCAAATGAATGCGAAAAACTGACGCGGTGGATCCTTGAGTCGATAATGAAGGAGAAGGCACAGTCCGGTGGAGAATAATTGTCTGGAGGATGGATTGAGAGACGTAAGAGAGACTATTATTATAGGATGGCTAAAAGGGAGGATTTAAGGTCAAGGGCATCCTTTAAGCTCCTTGAGATCAACCGGAAATTCGGTCTGATAGGGGAGGGGGATGTAATTGTGGATTTGGGAGCCGCTCCGGGAGGATGGCTTCAAATAGCGAGGAGGATCGTCGGAGAATCCGGATTTGTCTTGGGAGTTGACATTAAAGAGATCGAGCCTCTTGGATTCTCAAATGTCGTAACGATTGTTGGCGATATAATGGAGCCGGACATAATAGTGAGGATTAAGGCTCTCCTGCCGAGG
The DNA here is from genome assembly GCA_003661975.1 of Candidatus Bathyarchaeota archaeon. Taxonomy (GTDB): domain Archaea; phylum Thermoproteota; class Bathyarchaeia; order Bathyarchaeales; family DTEX01; genus B63. The sequence goes on along the minus strand of QMXE01000082.1, from coordinate 4,163 downwards.
CCAGCCGACGCTGTGATTTCAGATGCATCTCCAAACATCTCCGGAGTCTGGGAAGTTGATCATGCCCGTCAGATAGAGCTTGCAGAAAGATCATTGAGGATCGCGATGGAAGTCTTGAGGAAAGAAGGTAACTTCCTAGTTAAGATCTTTCAGGGCGACCTTCAATCATACTTTTTGAGGAGAGTAAGGAGGTTCTTCCGTTTTGTCAGGATTTTTAAGCCAAAGGCCAGTAGAAAGGAGAGCGCTGAAATTTACGTTTTGGGCATCGGATATGACGGGTAGGTGATATCATGCCTTTTATTTCGGGATCTTCCCTTGCTCCCAGCGATCTTAAAGAGCGAATTTATACTTTTCATTCCGTGGAGTAATGGCTGAACCATTTCCACATAAGTTGATGGCTCGGTCTCCTCAACCTTTCCGCTCTCCACATCCAATATGTAAATCGCATGGATCCTCGCGTTCATTATCTCCTCGATACTCACTGGAGGATTGCTATAATATAAATCGCATAGGGACTTTATCTCCTCAATATCTTCCTTGCTCCTTGCTCGGGGAGGCTTTATTAGTGCAGGGGGAATATACATGGCATAGTGCACTGGAACGGCTAATCCAAACTTTTCGGCATATCCGCTGTAACGTGTGATCTTACTTGCAATTCTAGCCTTTAGATAAGTTGATGGGTATAATGCGTGCTCAGGTGGGATGAATCCCGTCTCAACCTCAACTATTAATGCTCCAAGTCCCTTCCGAGCGTAGATATCACACGATATATTATTGAGTGTCTTCTCCACCTCAACGTAGTAGCCATCTAATATTAAATGCTTAGCGCAGATGATCTCCATAACTGAATGATTAATCTTTACCTTATTCTTCCTATGTAATAGTATTAGGGATTCTCCCAATCTCCTTATTTCATTAGAGATGTATTCCTCCTCGCCCTTACATAATCTATCCACCAATCGCATAATGTCTCTTTCGAATTTTCCAGCAGACATATCCCTCTCCGCAACTATACAGAATATTTGATAATCTGATTTAAAATTTTGTGTTGAAAATGAGATACATACCATTTATGATGAAAAGGAAATCTGAAGAATTGGCTTATTCAATAGAATTGTCCATATTCGGATCGTAGGAGAAAAACGTCAGATATCTCATTCCTTCACAATTTAGAGTATAAAACAGTTTAACTATCTGTGCAAAATCCTTAAATAGCTCATTGGAGAAAATCTTAAATCCCAAGCCGGGGAGTAAGCCTCGCATGCCCCACCGAGGCATCGAGCATATCATCCGAGGCCCAGTATAAGGATGATATGCGTCAAAGACGATGTCTCGGTGGCTGGGTGGCATGTAGTGCATGCGTCCAGACATCCCAGCTATACGAAACGGCTGAAGTATAGGTGGGTGTGTCTGGACGGGCCGGACATGCACTTATGAGGCTTAGACCCGGCTTGGAATTCTAATTTTATTGTGTATTAACCTTCAACCTTCTTCAGCTGGCTTCGATACATCTCAATTATCTCTTTTACTGTTGTTGAGTCCTCCGCTGACTTATCCAGTCTATACCTACCCGTGAATCTTGGGAATCTTATTGCTAATCCGCTTCCCTTCCTTATCTTGTCCATTCCGCAGGTATGAATTGGACTAAGCGTGATCTCGGCTCCAATAACTTCTAGAACCACTACTGGCTCAAACCAGACATCAGCCTCCATCTTAGACTTAACCCTTGCATGCCTATGCGGTATCTTATGCGGCTCCATAATCTCCGGGATCCTCTTTAGATCCTCATCTGTGAACCCTGAGCCGCATTTACATACTGTTTCGAAGATATCCTCATCTGGGTTATAGGCTGCGAGCAAGAGCGCACCGTATGTCCCCGCCCTCTTTCCCCTTCCGTGAAAGGCTCCTACAACTGTTAGATCAACAGCGTCGGTCATCTCGCTCTTATAATCCCGCTTATACTTTATCCACAGCCAACCTCTGGATCCAGCCTGATATATAGAATCCTCATTTAATGATTTGCAGACTAAACCTTCACATCCATTCTCAATTGCCTCCTCAAAGAACTTCTCCATCTCCTCCGGATCATCTGTTATTAGATATTTAGCTATCTGAACTCTGTCTGTGACATCTATTATCTCCTCCAATACTTTATGCCGAATCGGATATGGCTCAAGCGTTAAATCCCTGCCATCGACATATAGAACATCAAATACGAAGAGAGAGACGGGATATTCCTCTATTGCCTCACGAATATCATACTTCCTTCTTCTATGCATCAGCTCCTGGAAGGGTCTGAGCTCTCCTGTGTCAAGATCCACTGAGACGCATTCTGCTTCTATAATTGCAGAGCGCGGCTTAATATGCTCCCTAATAAGCTCAACAGCATCCGGAAACTGACTAGTTATATTTTCGAGTCTCCGAGAAAAGAGGAGAACTTCATCTCCATTCTTATGCGCCTGTATGCGTTCACCATCATACTTGTATTCAGCTATGCATCTTCCCCCCAGCTTCTCAAGGATCTCCTGAGGTGAACTCAGCCTTTCAGCCAGCATTGGACGGACAGGCTTGCCGACGGAGACTCTGAAGTCCTTTAGTGCATCCAGTCCCTTCTCGGCGACGATCCTCGCAACCAACCCCAAGTCAGAGGATACATTATAGGCTCTTTCAAGGATCGGCCTTGCATCCTTCCCTCCCCCATAGGCTATCGCCAACGCATCTAAGACGGTCATATCCGCTACTCCGAGACGTAATTTACCCGTGACCGTCCTGATTATATATTTAGCCTCCTTCGGCTCAGCGTCAGATAGTATTCCGGATAGAAGCGCCACCTTCTGATCTATTGAGCCTGATCCTGAGGCTCTAGCTATCTTATCAAGAGTCTGATAGACCCTCTCTACGGTTAGGGGCTGCCTAAAGAAGGTAAGCTGAAGCTTCTTCTCTAGGAATTTCTGTGCCGTTTCACCGAGATCTCCCGTCCTCCTGAGATCGGCCTCTATCTCTCTGGCATTTCTACCAGCAGCCCTAGCCACTGCCTTTATCGCCAACTTCTCGGCCATGCCTATCTCAATTCCCATAAAGTCTGGGTATAGTTTTCCCTGCGTCAGATAGACGACTTTATCAATGAGATCCTTTGGGGTCTTCTTGAATAATTCAACCAGATAATCTGTCATCTCAAGCCGCTTAGTTGTATTCTCGATCTTCTCATAGACATCAGCGACGGATAAATATCTCAACTCTCGATCTCCTAGATAATTAGGGAAGTAAAGAGATATAAAAGTAAACGTTGATTGCCAGCTCATTCAATGATGCCGCCAATTAGAATTGGAGGATACAACTTTGCATCCGCAGCTTGGACAGTAAAGAGCGTCTGGAGGTAATCTCTGACCGCACTTGGGACAGAACCTCGGATGAACGATGGGGCCGTGAAGAATCTCGATTACATCACGACTTAGAGAAAGATAAAGATATGTGAGACTTACCGGTTGCAGGGGCTTAACAGCGGAGATTGATGCAAATATTATGAATAATCTCATGTAGCCTATGGATACCATTAGACGATCACACATTATCTCTCCTACTATAATGGCTAATATTGTTAGGATGAAGAGGAACGTAATAACTGAAAAGACAGTCCAAGATGCTTTGGCTGTAACCCTCCTGCTAATCCGGAGGCTCTTAAAGATCCCACAGCCTTCAATCACAATTACCTGAAGCGTCAAGCTAAAGATTACGGCCATGATCAATCCTGGAATCACAAACAAGAACAATCCTAAGATTATCAACGTCTCCTTTATGAACTCCAAGAGAAGGAAAGAGGGCATCCTACGAAATATGGAGTTCTTAGATAAATTCGCATCCGCACCCCCTATCTTATTGACTGTATACTTGATGATTAATGCTCGTGGAGGAACATCGATGAGCCTACTAATCAGAATGAAGGCTATAATGAATGGAAGGGTAAATGCTAAATGATTGAGTAATCGAACGATTAGAGCCTCCGTAAAACCCGGTTTCACCTCAAACTTGGGAATTATGCCAAAAGCGAAATTCCAAATGATGCACTTTAATATGCTGACCGCTAGGAATGGAAAGAAGAGAGCGATAAAATTATCCATATAGAATCTGAAGGATCCGACGAGAATATCCCTTGTGGAGATGGA
>QMXE01000081.1 GCA_003661975.1 Candidatus Bathyarchaeota archaeon | reverse complement strand
TCAACACTCTCCGGGGATGGCAACTTATATCCATTCCAAACCCTCGATAAGGCCTCAAACACTCCAGACCCAGTGGTAGATACTATATCCAAAAAGTTGTTGTGGTCAGTTGAGTTTCTGAAGTATCCCCTCTCAGACTGGTAGAAGAGAATGGTCTTTAAGAGCTCCTCCTTGAATCCCCTGAATGATGATACTCCAAGTTCCTCAAGCATCTGCAGGGCTGATATTAATGAGCCCTGATTGATTATCGACGGTCTCCTAATGATCCTCTTTTCCTTCAAGTCAAGGTTATTGTGTATTCTTATGAAGCCATACTCGTCCCTCCAAGAGTTCTCCTTCAGATACTCTATATTCTCTAATGCGATCCTCAGGAACTCCTCGTTCCCCGTGAGGAGATACAGGTGTATAAGCTCATAATCTATCAGTCCATTATAGGATGCTGGCTCAGGAAAGTCCGGCGCGTCCCCCCTAAAGTAGCTCCTATACTCCGGATAATAGTAATTCTTGATGTACCATTCGGCTACTGGAAGGCCATATCTCCTCCAATACTCATCCGTATCTAGTTTGGCGTAGTATGCCATTGCCCAGCATACCGCCAAATCCTGATTTGTTACTCCGCACCAGCATGGGAAATCCGGATTTTTCATCCATCTGTTTCCCTTCTTCCACCAGAAATCCATAAACCACTCGAAGCTCCTCCTAACGACATTAAGATATTCGGAGGCGTCTCTTCCATTCTTGATCAGATGGTCTGAGACCGAGAGGAGGGCGATGTCGGCTAATGCATTATGGATGCATCCTCCCTTACCCGGCTCAAACTCTGCCACGCTATGCTCGAAGCATCCATCCTCATCCTGAAGAGACCTTAATGCATCCGCCAAGCCTATGCTCTCATCAAGAAATCTCCTCTCTCCAGTCTTCTCGTGTAACTCTAAGAATCCCTTCATCAACCCAATATAGTCGGAGACCGTAACCCCCTGATATCCCTTCTCTATTACGGAGTCGACTTCCCAGCAGATGTGAACGTGGATTCCGCCGTATAATCCCCTACCCTGCCTCCAAGTTCCTATCCACCTGAGATACTTTGAGATTGCCTCCCCCAGCATGACTGATTCCCCGAATCATCAACTAATTTTCCGATATTGCATCATCACCCCATAAAAAGATTTTTCGCTTAAATATCACAATAGAAAGGGGAGATGAAAAATATTTTTAGCATGTAAATGCAATAAAAAGTAAATTTTAAATATTTTTCTTCCTATATTTAGCATGGAGGTTGAAGAGTTGAGGCTTGCCCTTAGAGTTATCACGTTAATCTTATTGGCATCCCTAATTCTTACGGCACTTCCTATGCAGATATGCCTATGCAAGAGCCCCTCCGCCTCCCTAATCGCTCATCATAAAGTTAAGAGAGAATTCTGTAAGGGCGGAGCTGAGGGGAAGCATATCAGATCAGCCATCATTACCCTCGCAGAAAACGAGGATGAAAACCTAAGCATTTCAGTTCAGACCTTTATGGCTCATTCAGGCAAGAATACCGTCAGGTTCGATGCTAAGACCTTGGATCCTCCAGGAGGCACAGTCGGCCCAATATAGAATTTAGCCGCGGGGCTCTATATGAAGCTGTCTAGAGCTGACTTGAATGTTCTATCTACTCTTGCCAAGGATCCTTTAGGGACAGTTAAGGATCTCAGCAGACAGGCAGATATGTCTCCAAATACCTTCTCTAAGCATCTTAGAGGGCTGAGGGACAGGGGGATTTTAGTCTCAGTATCGGCTGAGATCTGCTATCCATCAGTCGGATTAGAGCCCATCCTATTCTTCTTTAAGGCGCCATTCAGAAGCCTCTATGACCTCGAGAGGATCCTCGATCTCCATCCATACACGAGATATAGGATTAGGTGCATAGGCTCATGTAATGGCATATACGCTCTCTTCGCCATTCCAAGCGGGGCAAACGCGTATCTGCTGGAGCTGATCGAAGCACTTAAAGAGATGGATCTAATAGCCGATTACTTCTATGACACGCCCATTGCAAGATGGATTTACTCGGAAAACAACTTTGAATACTATGACCTGGAGTGTGATTGCTGGAGATTCGATTGGAAAGAATGGGAGTCGATGCTCGATGAGATAAGTGAGCCTCCGCCTCTAAATAAGAATCCACCCTCGATCCTACATCGGATGAACAGAAAGGACATGGAGATCCTGAGGTATCTCTCCATGAATGCCAGGGAGAAGAGGGGAGTCATAGCTGAAAAAACAGGAGTCCCAGTATATCATCTCAGTAGAAGACTTAGGTTCTATGAGGAGAACAATGTGATAGACGCCTACCGCATTATAGTTCATGGGATAGCATCGAAACTTCTCGTGATGGTAATGTTCGATTGTGAATGCTCATTGAGGACAACCCGGCTCTTCGCCTATGCCATAAATAAACTTCCATTCCAGTCAACATTGATCCCAACGAGGAGAGGCTTCTTTCTCCAGACATCAATTCCATCTCAGGATCTAGCTAAACTTGGGGCGTCACTCCAGAAGCGCTGCTCCGATGTTAAGGTCTTCTGGGGCGATTATGAATCAAGCATGAGATACTGGTTCTATCATGAGCCATACGCCGAAGAGGGCTGGATAGCGACGAGGAGATACATAGTCTCAGATGTCCTCGAGAGGTTTAGGGCTGAACGGCGGGGAGGATGATGCTGATGAATGAGAATTGGAGGTCAGTAAAGGAGGAGAAGATGCATAGGCTCAATAGGCTATTATTGAAGGCCATCCATGAGAGCTTGGATTTCGGAGAGGTGATCATCCGCTTCATCGAGTTGAACTCATCCATAAGAAAGGATGAGATCGTATATAATCCAGGAGCCTTCGCTAGGGAGATGGAGAAGATCTTCGGCGTAAGCTCAGCGATTATGCTTGAGGCTATAGTTAAGAGGCTCTATACAAATCTTGGAATTAAGATCGAGAATAAGAAGCGTAGCTTCCAAGAATACATAATTGAGGCTGCGAAGAGCATAGTTTAGGCTTGAAGACCTAAACTTTTCTTCCCCAAACCTTCCAGACGAGCTCCTGAGCTGTATCTGCACGTATCTCCCTTACAAGCCTATACTCGCCGGGCAGTTCATCAGGATTGCTTATGATCCTCGTCTCCCTCTCAGCCGCTTCAAAGACGTATTCTCGATAGGTGTATGGAGGCTTCATTCTGAACGGCTTTATCGCCTCGATCCTACCTAGTGCCTTCTTAACGCCCTCCTCTATCATCCTCCTAGCTCTCACCGGAGGAATGCTGACAGCGGAGAATCTGGAGAGACCCCTCTTAACGGCTACGGTAACTATGTTGGGTATTAATGCTTCAGCCTCCCGGCATGCGGCTTCATCCCCGGAGAGAAAGATCATTGGCACATCATATGCTCCGGCATGAAAAGCAGCAAGCCCTATCTCGCCTAATGGGACATCATTGATCGTTATTTCCTTAACTATTGTGCTCATGGTATGATAGAGGACCCCTCCCCTCATTCCAGCCTTAGAGTGAGCTCCAATGTATAGTAAGGCGTCAAAATCCTCATCTATCAGCGGAAGCCACACTGGTCTGCTCGTTCCATGCAGCAGATCAACTCTAGAGTCTATGAGCTCCGGATCTATAGTGTATCCGCTTCCATGACCATCATTCACCAAGACATAAGTGGCTCCTGAATCGAAGCATGCCCTAACCGCAGCGTTAACCTCCTCCGTTAAGAGCCGACTGTAAAAGCGCCTCTTATATGTGTTCCAGCAGCTCGTATCCAGGCGATTCTCGAATTCAACAACTCCGCTGACTCCCTCGAGGTCAGTGAAGATGTAAATCCTCAAAGTGGAATCCCCAAAAGAGAATATTCGGCGTGAACTTTAAAACTTTAATTAGCGCCGATCAAGGATCTCTTTGAGATGTCCATCATAAGGGCTGTTCTATTTGACCTCGGCGGAACGCTGATTAGGACTGCTCCGATCCCAGATATCTTCATGAGGATCCTCAGGAAGCATGGAATAAATCCCCCATTAAATGCGGATGAAACGGATTTTCCAAGATTTATGGATGAGATGAGCCCAGAATCTTTCAGGCTGCCATACATGGAGTTCTGGAGGATCTATAACATCAAAATACTCAGAAGACTGGGAGTTAAGGACGATCTCGAGAGAATAGCCGACATGATAACTCTGGAGTGGTGGGATAATGCGGATCTGGAGGTCTACCCAGACGTGCCTGAGACTTTAAGCATGCTTAGATCTAGGGGATTAAAGACTGGAATAGTATCGAATGGATTTCAGCTCGATATCCGCGAGGTCCTATCTAGAACTGGACTTGAGGGAATGTTTGAGGTGACCGTCGGCGTAGATGATGTTGGAGAACCTAAGCCTAGAGTTAGGATATTCCATCATGCATTGGGGCTTTTAAAGATTAAGCCGTGCGAGGCAATCTTCGTTGGGGATGACCCGAAGGCGGATTATGAGGGAGCCGAGGCCGCTGGGATGAAGCCCATACTCATAGATCGAAAGGGCATAATCCGCGGAGACTATAGAAGGATCCGGGATCTAAGGGAAATAGCAGATTATTTATGAGGGCTTCTTTCCTATTAGGCTCATCTTCTCTTCCGTTGATAATTCGACATAGCCCTTCTCTCTAGTTATTGTTGCGATATCAAAGTTGTCACCTGTAAAGACATCCCTTTTTATTGCAGACTGGATCGCCTTAGCAATCAGTCTTAAACCGTCGTTTAGGCTGATATTCTCGTTGTATTCGCTCTCTAGGACTCCATATGCAACTGGAGATCCAGATCCAGTAGCTATTAGATTGTCCTCTATGGCGCTTCCATAGGGATCCAAAGAGAATAAATGATAGCCCTCAGAGTCGTATCCTCCAATTATTATTTGAACGGCATAGGGGTAGAGCCTATTCTTGAATAGGAGATTCGAGGCTAAGCTCGCCACCGCCCTAACTGGAATCTCCCTCTTCCTATAAATCTGATAGATAGAGGCATTAGCCCTAAGCAGATCAAGAATATTAATGGCCTCAGCCGGAACACCGGCAATCGTCATGCCGATATTCCGGGTTACCCTATAAACCTTCTTAACCCTCTTATGAGCGACGAAACCGGGAAGCATAGTCGCACGGGTATCAGTAGCCATAATAACGCCGTCAACGCATTTAATCGCGACTGTAGTAGTCCCCTTAAGCCTCAAACGATCCCCAAACGAGAACATAAAGACACCAAGAAGCAAAAGGACAAGAGGAGATATAAATCTTTAGAGAACCGCTATGTAAAATTTATTAATGTTGAATAGCTCAAATTAAGATTGAAGGGGGCCGGTGGCTCAGCCTGGTTAGAGCGTTCGGCTGATAACCGAAAGGTCGAGAGTTCAAATCTCTCCCGGCCCACCATTTTTGGTTATCAGCTCAGAAATCAAGGGCGACGGGGATACTCCCACCCTCAGAAACGAGCCACCCCTCCGCTTGAGGAGCTGAAACGAATATTTCTTTCAGAAGACAAAAAGGCTAGAGCATCCTGCGTGCTGATGGCTCACGGCGGCTTGACTAATAACCCCCCGGCAATTACAGGAGGCGAGGAGCTTTCTATCATCATTGAGCCTTCCCCAATTGAAGTAGGGGGGCTTCTAGCGTTCAGCCTGCCTTTATGGCGTTGCGGTTGGACCTCCATATGCTTGTTCGGCGGGGGCTCACGGCTCCGCCATCCATGCACTTCGTAACGCATGAGCTTAGCCGCATCAGAATCTTTCTGTAGCTTTAGTCATGAACGGCATAAGCATTAGTTTTGTAAAGATGTAGTTGTTCCTAAAGGATTTGAAGCCTTTAAGTTTTCAGAGTTGAGAGCCGTCACTTATAGGCTTTTTCTCTCGGTCCAATAAAATGGATTAGTATTCTTTTCTCATCCCAGTTTACTTCATAGACTATTCTTAAGTTTCCAATTCTGATGCGATATGTGTTCTCGTAGCCTTTAAGCTTGGCAACATCAAACTTCCTAAAAGGTATAGGATCACCTTCAGAGCAGTTATGACATCTTTAATCTTATTCTTCCTTTCTCCGCTGAGTCTTTTAAGGATCTTTAATGTCCTTTTCTTGGCTTCTACCTTAAACATGTCAGCTCAAGACTTCCATTATTTCTTTTTCGCTGACAGTCTCATCGCTGCTCTCAATAGCTTCCTTTTCGTCTTCTAGGGGCTCCACGACAGGCATGAGCCTCTCAACAAGCTCTTTATACAGCAGCTTCATTTCCCTTAATTCTTCTCTTATCTCCTTAAGTAGCACAGTAACATCAGACATCGCCGTAACCCAGCTAAACAAACT
>QMXE01000080.1 GCA_003661975.1 Candidatus Bathyarchaeota archaeon | reverse complement strand
TATATAGAGGGACTCGTAGGGGACATTAATCATCTGATATATTACTCTGTTGATTACTTCAGGACTAAGAGGAATATAGATGTGAGAGTTAGACATGAGGTTTTAGATGTTGATCCGAAGGCAAGAGTCGTTACTGCGAAGAATCTGGATGACGGCAGGATCTTCGAGGTTGAGTATGATTATCTGGTTCTTGCGACTGGCGGAAGGCCACTCATGCCTGAAGGTGTAGATCTGAATGTTGAGGGAGTATTCACCCTGAGGACCCTAGAAGATGGGGAGAGGATTAAGGTGGCTTGCGAGAAGGCTGAGAGCGTAGGCATAGTCGGCGGAGGATATACGGGCCTTGAGATGGCTGAGGCATTCAGATGCAGGGGGAAGAGGGTAACGCTTATTCAGAGGTCTTATCCCATGAGGAGAGCCTTGGATCCAAAGGTCTCAGATGATATAATTGAGGAATTATGTAAGCATAATGTAGATTTGCGTTTAGGCGAGACATTCCTGGATGTTGAGGAGAGGGCTGGCTCATTACGTTTAGTCACGGATAAGGATGAGTATTCGGTTGATATGGTTATCTTGGCGATGGGCGTTAGGCCAAATGTGGACTTAGCTGAGAAAATAGGCGTTGAGCTCGGCGTTACGGGGGCTATAAAGGTGAATGATAGAATGGAGACTTCAGTTGAGGGTGTATATGCTGCTGGAGACAACGCTGAGACCATTCATCTCGTCTCTGGAAGACCCATCTATTTCCCCTTCGCTCCAGCCGCGAATAAGATGGGTAGGGTTGCTGGCGATAATATTGCTGGGGGAAACAGCAGATTTAGGGGAGTCTTAGGAACTACTTTCACGAAGATCTTTGACTTGCATGTTGGGAGGACGGGACTATCCGAGTGGGAGGCTAAGGCCTTGGGATTTGACGTTGCAGCAGTCGATATTAACCATATAAGTAGGAGCCACTATTATCCAGGCAGCAAGCGGATGCATATTAGATTGATAGCCGATAGGGAGAGCCATAGGATACTGGGAGGGGCTATAACCGGAAGGGAAGGGGTTGCTGGGAGGGTGAATACGCTTGCCGCAGCCCTGTGGGGCGGATTGACCGTTGAGGATCTAGCCCAGCTCGATCTTGGATATGCCCCTCCATTCGCTCCCGTCTGGGATGGACTGATCATTGCGGCCAACGTAATGCTAAGGGAACTTTAATGTATCCTATTGCATTTTGGATCACACTTAAATTTCAGCGTGCTGATTATGCCTTGTAATTTGAGGTGCTTTTATGAGCGGTAGAGGTTATGGTAGGGGAAGACGAGGCACGGGAGGACCAGCCTACTGCGTATGTCCAAACTGCGGCTATAGGGTTCAGCATACTAGGGGTGTTCCATGCCTATCGATGAGATGCCCTAACTGCGGAACTGCCATGATGCCCTCATTTTAGAGCTTTTAGTTCAGATAATCCGTTGGCCCCGTGTTCCTTTATTCCAGAAGATTTACGATTTTCTCCCCGAAATCCCGTCGCCGTCTTGGCCGTCATACTTACGTGTCTATTTAGGTCTAGAAGGGGCATGACGTAATATTCATATTCTTCTCTTCATGAAAATTAGAGCGAGCGTGATTTTAGGGGTGTGCTTTTATGGTTCGATCCGACAGGGAGATGGTGGATGAGATAATATCTCGCATTTCCGAGGCTGCTGGTGTAGGTTGGTCTGAGGCTAGGAGGATGCTTCATAAGTATGTCTGTGAAGGCAAGTGTGACTGGTATAGGAGTAAGAGTAAGGAAGCTAGCTTTGACAGGTTGGATCTGACTGATGATCAGAGGAGGATCATTGAGGGGATAGTTAAGCGGGTTATGATTGATTCTGGGATTGAGTATGCAAAGTGGAGGATACATAATATTCTATGTCCAGGCCACCCTAGGCCTAAACCTAAGGACTCATCTTAGGAATGAATCTCAATAGTGAGCATGTAGGGACCGTCTGGACATTGATTCTGTATTTCTGCGCGTCAATGCTTAAATCTCTCATTCAGCAAATTATTTCATGATCCTTTTGGTGGGGTTTTAATTGGTTGGTTCTGAAACCTTCACGTTGCGGGTTGCTGAGGCTCATGGCAGGGATGTAGGCAGGGGAATAGCAAGGATAGATCCTAAAGTAATGGAGGAGATGAATCTAACTCCTGGGGATGTAATTGAGATCTCTGGTAAGCGTAGAACCGTCGCTATCTGCTGGCCTGGATATGAGGAGGATTATGGTAGGGGATTGATCCGCATAGATGGCTACATTAGGAATAATGCTGGCGTCAGCATCGATGAGAAGGTTACTTTGAGGAAGATCGAGGCTCGCAAGGCTCAGAGGATAACCTTAGCCCCAACAGAGCCTCTACGCATAACTGGAGCTGAAGATTACCTTGCCCATCTGCTTGAGGGGAGGGTTGTAACGAGGGGAGACTACATTCCAATCAGCGTTATGGGCAGGAGCATAGATCTCATGGTTACAGGCGTTCAGCCTCCAGCTCCAGCCGTGATAATAGCGGCTGACACCAAAATCGTCCTGACTGAGAAGCCTGCCGCCGTTGTCAGGGAGGTTCCTAGGGTAACATATGAGGATATTGGCGGATTGCAGGATGCTATAAAGAAGATTAGGGAGATGGTTGAGCTACCATTAAAGTATCCTGAGCTCTTCGAGAGGCTTGGGGTTGAGGCTCCTAAGGGAGTGCTTCTGCATGGACCTCCTGGGACTGGCAAGACGTTGCTTGCCAAGGCAGTTGCTAATGAGACTAACGCTGCATTCTTCAGTATTAGCGGCCCCGAGATCATGAGCAAGTATTATGGCGAGAGCGAGGAGAGATTGAGGGAGATCTTTAAGCAGGCTGAGGAGAACGCTCCGAGCATAATATTCATTGACGAGATAGATGCGATTGCTCCTAAACGTGAAGAGGTGACGGGAGAAGTTGAGAAGAGAGTTGTCTCCCAGCTGCTCGCATTGATGGATGGATTGAAAGCTCGCGGGAGAGTTGTGGTTATAGGGGCAACGAACAGGCCGAACGCTTTGGATCCAGCTCTCAGGAGGCCTGGAAGGTTTGATCGTGAGATTGAGATCGGTGTTCCGAATGAGCAAGGCAGGCTTGAGATACTGCAGATACATACTCGAGGCATGCCTCTCTCCGATGACGTTGATTTGAAGAAGATTGCGAGCGTCACTCATGGTTTTGTGGGAGCTGATCTTGAGGCCTTATGTAAGGAAGCTGCTATGCGTGCTCTCCGCAGGATCCTGCCAGAGATAGATTTTGAGAAGGATACTGTTCCGGCTGAAGTCCTGAATAAGATCACCGTCACCATGGAGGATTTCATGGATGCATTAAAGGACGTTGAGCCATCCGCTATGCGTGAGGTACTATTGGAGATTCCGGAGGTTAAGTGGGATGATATCGGCGGATTAAAGGATGTTAAGCTCGAACTTCAGGAGGCTGTTGAGTGGCCGCTTAAGTATCCTGAACTCTTCAAGCACATGGATGCTAAGCCTCCCAAGGGGATACTGCTCTATGGACCGCCTGGAACAGGTAAGACGCTGCTTGCCAAGGCAGTTGCTAATGAGAGTGAGGCTAACTTCATCAGTGTTAAGGGTCCTGAGCTCCTATCTAAGTGGGTTGGGGAGTCTGAGAGGGCTGTTAGGGAGATATTTAGGAAGGCGAGGCAGGCGGCTCCAAGCATAATATTCTTTGATGAGATAGATGCCATCGCCCCTGTTAGGGGAGGAGGCTACGGAGACTCACATGTGACTGAACGCGTTATAAGCCAGCTACTCACTGAGCTCGATGGCCTAGAGGAGCTTAGAGCCGTAGTCGTTATTGCGGCGACCAATAGACCCGACATAATCGACCCGGCGCTCCTAAGACCCGGCAGATTCGATAAGCTTCTATATGTCCCACCGCCCGATCTCGAGGCTAGAAAAGAGATTCTGAGGATTCATACCAGGAATAAGCCATTAGCCGAGGATGTTGATCTCGATGAGATCGCTGAGATGACCGAGGGATATACCGGGGCTGATCTAGCTGCTATATGCAATACGGCCGTCATGCTTGCTATTAGAGAACACATAATGAAGAGTAAAGATCCAGATGAGGCTAAGAGGAAAGTAAAGGAGTTGAAGGTTCATAAGAGACACTTTGAAGAGGCAATGAGGAGGGTTAAACCGATCTCTAAGAGCGAGCTAGAAATGTATAAGAGAATATCTGAGGAATTCACCAGAAAAATAAAATAGACCATCTCTTCCGATACCGGGAAAAATCTGTTATATATGCGTGATTATGGCTGAATGCTCTGGTTCCATCCTTCGATTTTCTGAAAGAACTTTGAGATCGATCTACTGGACATGATGGGGGAGATCGATCTCCGAGGCTTTTGGGGATCTTTCAGGATTTTCTGCACGCGGCTTCGCTGCAGAAAATTTTTCATTTCATATAGAAATTTATAAAGGTCTCAAGATTGGACCGTAGATCGATCTCCAACCATGAGTTATCCTCTGAATTCCCCAGAGAATTTAAGCTCTATATCTGTGTAGGTGCTACGCCTACATAAATTCGGTGAGGCTAAAGATGCCGAAGCCGGGATGTACGACTACAGTCGTTAAGGAGTCAGTTCGCAGCTGATTTCAGGAACTCGTAGCCAGCAAAGGCTACAGAACCATTAATCAGCTTCTCGAAGCATGGATCAGGGTTCATCCAGCAGGCATAAATTGGGAAATCGGACATCCAAGAAACGAGTCTAAAATCGGTTTCTTTTCAAAAAGGCAATTCAGATTTTTGGTGCGGCCGCCGGGATTTGAACCCGGGCTGTCGGCTCGGGAGGCCGATGTCCTAACCAGGCTAGACTACGGCCGCTGATCCGCAGTGCCTTCTAGCTTAACTTCTTTGATCATAGATTTATTTTTTCCGCACTTTCGGATGAATTTTTGGAAAAGAGTATTAAGTTTCTGCTTCATCAATTATTTTTAGTTGCTGGAGGATCCATGTTGGGTAGGGAGTGGGATAGGCTGATCGATGATCTCATCAGGATGGGGATACTTAGGACTCCAAGCGTTATTAGAGCTATGAGGAAAGTTCCCAGGAGCCTCTTTCTCCCGGAGGAGAATAGGGCCTACGCTGCAATCGATACTCCACTGCCGATAGGCAGGGGTCAGACCGTCTCCGCGCCACTCAGCTGATCAAACTCGATCAGCTGGGCGAGACATGGTCTCAATAATGAATGAGGCTCTGGAGCTCGATATTGGACATAAGGTTCTAGAGATTGGGACTGGATGTGGATGGCATGCCTCAACAGTCGCGGAGATCGTGGCTCCAAGCAACGTTAATAGGAAGAAATGGGGCCACGTATACACGATTGAGATAATTCCAGAATTGGCTGAGATGGCAAGGGAGAATATAAGGCGAGCTGGATTCGATGACCGTGTAACAGTGATCCGCGGAGACGGTTCCTTAGGCCTCCCAGAGGAGGCTCCATTCGACAGGATATTCGTAACGGCAGCAGCCCCATACGTTCCACCGCCACTGAAGAGGCAACTGAAGAACGGAGGCATACTCCTACTTCCAGTCGGATCAGTCGGATTCTACCAGTCGCTTATTAGGCTTAGAAGGCTGAATGACGAGTTTGTAGAGGAGGATCTAGGCGGAGTCGCGTTCGTCCCGCTGACGGGAAAGCATGGCCACAGGATATGATGGCTACTAAAGCCCAAAAATTTAAGTCTCAAGTTTCCGTTAACTTATTCATGATATTTTTTAATTTGTTTTTCTCTATTTTTCTATTGGGATGCTGGCGGTTAAGGCGGTAGAAGTTAGCTATCAACCTTCAGAGGATGTTCTTAAGTTACTTGAGACTTTTAAAGATATGGTGAACTATTGTATCCAAGCGGGATTGGAGAACAACATAACTTCAAGATTTAGGCTTACGAAGTTTGTCTATCACGATTTTGATGAAGTGCGGCTACCGCTCTTGGTATGTTCTAGGAGCTGTTGAGGCTGCAGCCGCTATTCTTAAGAATTACCGAAAAGCAAAAAGAAGACATGAAAATATTAAGCAGCCTCGTGCTAGGAGGCTGATGGCTAAGCTAGGAAACCAAGCCTATAAGATAATCGGCGATCAGCTTAGGATACCTATAAAGCCTGGAGAATACTTCTATATTAAGCTTCATAAGCGGGTTTTAGAGTTTCTGTCGGATTCCACGTTCAGGCTGGGCTCGGTAACCTCAACCGCCAGCAAGGCTGTCTTGACTTTTGTTAAGACCGCCAAGATTAACAAGCCTAGAGGCTATGTAGCAATCGATATGAACGAGGACAACGTAACAGCGATGAGTTCCGATGGAGAAACCAGAATCTTCAATCTCTCAAAGTTGAAGAAGGCTGGTTATGGATACTTCGAGAGGAAAAGGAATCTTCAACGAAGATACCAAAAGGATAGAAGGGTATTGAGGAAGGCTCTCTCAAAGCTGTCTAGGAACTACCGCAACAAGGTCTACACCATGCTCCACCAAACCTCAAAACACATAGTAAAATGGTGTAAGGAGAAGAAT
>QMXE01000079.1 GCA_003661975.1 Candidatus Bathyarchaeota archaeon | reverse complement strand
GAATGTAGCCATCAAATCGAGGTATTTATCCTGCAATCTAAGAGTGTTCCTGAGGCATTCAGGTTGCTCATGTATCTCCTTAAGCATGAAGTGGGGGTAGCCCTGCTTCTCAGCCATCTCAGCCGTCCATTCGATGGTTTCAGGCTTCCTCTCTATGAGGCTCCAGTCAGAGACCTTGCGGATCTCATATCCATCAGGCCTTATAACGGCGATCTCTCCATTCTCAATGACCACCGCTCTCTTCGTTAATGGCAGGAAGGCTGGAATGTCAGAGGCGCAGTAAATGGCGCCCTCCCCAACTCCCAAAATTAATGGACTCTCCATCCTCGCGCATACTATCTTGTCGGGCTCACTACTCGATATGACGGCTATCGCATAGGATCCCCTAACTGCCTTTAATGCCTCGCGTACTGCCTCAACTAATCCTAGGCCTTTCTTCATGTTCTCCTCAATTAAATGCGGGATGACTTCGGTGTCAGTTTTAGATTTGAATTCATGTCCCAGATCCTCTAATTCGCTCCTCAACTCGGAGAAGTTCTCGATTATGCCATTATGAACTACTGCGATCTCTCCTTTACAGTCAGTGTGTGGATGCGCATTAACTTGGTATGGAGCTCCATGAGTTGCCCATCTAGTATGGCCGATGCCTAAATTTCCAGGCATATCATCCAGATTTAAAAGTTTATGAACATCATCTATCTTTCCGCTATCCTTCTTGATGTATATCTTTCCATCATGGATGGTCGCTATGCCCACAGAATCATATCCTCTATATTCAAGTCTCTTTAGAGCCGCATGTATTACCGGAGCGGCCTTCACATCCTTGGATATACATCCAAAGATTCCGCACATCGCTTATCATTCTCCCTAAGACGATACTGCTCCACCTCATAACCCCGAGAATTCAGCCTTAATATTTTCTATATTAACCCGGTATTTAGTATTTATGAAATCATGCTATTCACTTCATCCAATAACGGCTCCATCATAGTCTCATACTGGAGGCTAGGTGTTACATGATTATCAACTAAGGCCTCCCTCACCAATAAAAAACTTATATAATTGTCAAGTGGTAGTTTCTCAATGCAGTTTTCTATATGAGGTGCTAAAATTTGACTGAAAAGAAAGTTTTGGCCTTCTATTATGCTTGGTATGGAACTCCATGGGGCACAGGTGTCCTACATGAATGGGCAGGCTGGAACTCGAATGGTTATAATCCGGAGAATGTAACGTGCGGCAGAAGGGAGGCGGCGATAACCTGCTATCCCCTAGATGGCCTCTACGATTCAAGTAGCGAATACACGATTAGGAGGCACATCTACCAGGCGAAGCAGGCAGGATTAGATGGATTCATAGTTTCATGGTGGGGCTTTCCAGATAGAGTTGGAGATAGTGCAACTGTAAGAAGTAGTGATGCAACGCTTCGTAAATTACTTGAGATATCCCCAGAAGATTTCAATGTAACCCTTTATTATGAGACGGCGAAGTATGGTGGGAAGTCAGTTCCGGAAAATGTCCGCGAGGATCTTGAGCGTATCTGCAGGGAGTATTGCAGTAGCCCTCGATGGATGAAGGTGGATGATAGGCCAGTAATCGTGATTTATGGAAGGGTCATGAATCAGATGAGAGAGGCATGCGATGATGATATTGAGGAGTGGAAGGCCATAAGGGAAGAGTTGATGGAGAAGGGCTATAATCCCTATCTAGTTGGGGACAGTCTAGATCCAGCGTACATCGAGTGCATGGACGCTCTTCACACATATAATCCAATAGCATTTACGACCCGCGGAGTAGATCTATCCTCGCTCTACAGAAGGATCTCTCGGGCCCTACATGAGGCTGGAAAGATCTTCGCCGCAACCGTGACTCCCGGATATGATGATGGTAAGGTTAGAGTCCGCACACTTGAGCCTAGAAGGGACGGGGGCTATTATATTGAATCTTGGAATACGGCGCTGTCATGTAATCCGGACTGGATATTCGTCACTACGTGGAATGAGTGGTTCGAGGGGAGTCAGATAGAGCCGAGCGTCGAGTATGGCGACGATTACATAATTCTCACGAGGCAGCAGGTGAGAAGATTTAAGGGAGTATAACTTTTCTCCGTCGGCGTACGCGAATGAGTCTCCTTATAGGAATGGGGGCCGGGAGGGGCGCTTCCAGATGGAACTGTCCGATCTTGATACTCCCGCCCTCATAGTTGATCTAGATCTTATGGAGCGGAATATAAGGGAGATGATGGAGTGGTGTAGGGCTAACGGCATAAACTTGAGGGCTCATGTAAAGTCGATTAAAGTTCCAGCAATAGCTCATATGTTGATAGAGGCGGGAGCGAAGGGGATCTGCTGTCAGAAGCTCGGAGAGGCTGAAGTTATGGCTCAGGCCGGCATCAAGGACATACTCATTCCATACCCAATAGTTGGAAGGCATAAGCTAGAGAGGCTTACGAGACTTGCGAAGCAATGCAAGCTCACGGTTGCCGTCGACTCTGAGTATGTCGCCAAGAAGATATCTGAGCAGGCAGTCAAGGATGGATGTATAATACGGGTCATAATCGAGCTTTATATGGGGGAGGACTGGCGTTCCAACTCCCAAAGGCGTTCTCAGATTAGCCAAGAAGGTAATGAGGATGCCCGGCTTATCATTTGAGGGGATAATGAGTTATCCAACTGATGAGAAGACCGGCGAGACCGTTAGGCTCTTAGAGAAGAATGGCATTCCAGTTAGGATGGTAAGTGGAAGGCCGGACATATATCCTTTGGGAAGTAAGAAGCCGCTTTATCATGAGATAGGACTTACCGAGATAAGAACGGGCATATTTGTGCTTGGAGCTGGAAAATATTATAGATTCCAGAGGGATAAGGATGATCCGAGAAAAGTCTATTATGCGGATAGAAGTGCACTAAGGGTCTTATGCACGGTTATCAGCAGGCCAGTCAGGGACATGGCGATAATCGACGGTGGAATAAAGACCTTCTCCACCTTCGCCGGCCCTCCCTATGGATACTTCATTGATTATCCGAGGGCTCTGATGAGTGCCATGTTAGTTGAACATGGGCATGTTGACGTTTCAGAGTGTCAGAGGAAGCCTAGGATAGGTGAGATGGTGACGGCTGTACCAAATCATCCGGGTATATGCTTAAACCTTCATGATACCCTTGTAGGGGTGAGGAGGGGTAGGGTTGAGGCTGTATGGCCCATACTTGCACGTGGAAAGATTCAGTAATGCCGTGAATTGGGGCTGATAAGGTGATCGTGAGGAACGTTAATGAGATAAAGGAGATCCGCGCTCATGGAGATGCCCTTTACAAGTATTTCTTCATGCGTAAGGATGTCTATGGCTATCTAGAGATGGATGATGTTCTGAAGGCTCTAGGCGGGTTCTGGCAGACAACTGTAAATCCCGGTAAGCGATTGGAGATTCATAGCCATGAGGATCACGAGCAGATATACTATATACTTGAAGGTGAAGGCCTGCTGACTGTGGGAGATGAAACTAGGAGGGTTAAAAGGGGAGATGCAATCTACATCCCGCCCAATACCATTCATGGATTCTATAATGATACAGATGAGCCCTGCATAATCTTGATGGTCGATGCTATAATAGAGGGCGGCGCTAAGAGGCGTGGTAGAAGCAGAAAATAAAGAGAGGGTTAGAGCGCGCGCCCTTCGCTCCTAAATATACCCTACTCCTCCCCCTCCAATCGGAGAAGTTATATTGGGCATCTAAAAAGCATTATGAATTACTGACACATCTTTTTAGTTCATGATTATCCTTCAGTTTCTCAATCCAGTTTTATCATTGCCAAGTATATGTCTGATCGATCGGGCGAGTGTGGCTCTATTACTCCGCCGAGATATGCATGCTGAGAATAGTAACTGACAATAAGTCTCTTTTGGTCTGTGGATATGAGGCCCGGATAGGCCGTATCCCCTCCTGATGGAAGGACGATTATGATTTCAGCTCTTCCCCTATCAACTCTGAAGATGGCCGTTCTTCCTCCCGGATACATTCTGTCCATCTGATCGCCATTTATCAGTAATCGTCCAGCGAGATAGAGCTCCTCATCAGCCATACAAAATACTGGGGAGTGTATGGCTAGATCCAGATCTATGCTCCTCCACTCCTCGTATGGGGGTTTCGAAAGGAAAAAGATGCTACGGCCTGATTCCCTTGCGGAGCGGGCGATGCACCATGCCTCATTGGGCCAGAACCATACGTCAGCCTCGTTGGGTGATAGATTCTCCCCGCCTATTCTGCATCTTTTATGCCAATTCACTCCATCATCGCTTACGAGCAGATCCAGAAAATACTTCTTGTCTCCCCTATTTTCCTTCCATCCATAGGCTGGGGAATAGAATCTTCCATTGTGGCGGCGAACCCTCCAGAGCCAGTGGTTCCGCTTATAGATGCGTGTTGGCCTTGACCATTCGACTCCATCGTCGCTGAATGCGACATACGAGTAATAATAGACTTTCCCATTTGGTTCTGTGAATCTAGTTCCAAAATACACGTATAGCCTATCATCTGTTACGCAGAACTTTGGGTCTCTATCGTCCCCGGCAGTATTTAATGTTATGATCTCCCTCCATCTTTTCAGATCTGTTGAACGCATAACTATCACTTCGCCATCTGGAGATACATGCGCTGATCCACGCCTATATGTAAGCCAATAGAATCCGCGCCAATAGCATAGGTCCGTGAAGGCATTATGCCATCCATCCCGCACGACTGTTCGTATCCACTCTATCTCAGCCATCAATCTTCACTCAGCCCTCCCTTCTAATGCATGGTATGATGTATGGACCGTCTGGGACTGCTATGATCTTAGCGTCGGACCCTGCGTCTCTTAGGGCCAGCTTTAAGGCTTCATCTATATTCGATGCTGGCGTCATGTGCATATCCTCTATTAGACTGTGCTTAATGTTCTTTGTGACTACTATCACATTTGCGGTCTTAAGTATCCTCGCTAAGATCTGGGCTTGCCACTGATCCTTAATTGGCTCCTCCCTCTTTATCCTTTCTAACGTATCATCTGGACTTTTTGCCTCGGCAAGCAATTCGTAGAATGTTTCATGCCCCCTCCCTATCCCATCGATACACTCAGATAATATTATTATGGTTCCTCCATTCTTCACTATCGCCTCAGCCGTGGACATTCCCTTAACGGCCTGATATAAGTCCCTATCAAGCGGATATCCCCCATTGGATGTAATCACAATATCAGCCTTCGATGCCACTTCAACCTTGACTCTCTCATCAAGGAATGAGACTCCACATCTGTGCGCCTCAATCGGGTCTCCAGCGAATGCCCCAGCCACTCTTCCATGGCGATCCACTATTACATTCAGAATATAGTCTAGCCCCGACATTCTTGAGGCCTCAATCATATCCTCATGTATCGGGTTTCCATTTAGCACGCCGCTCCTCGCGAGCGGATGGTTTATCATGCGGAAGCTGTGGTTCTGGCAGATGCTCTCTACTCCAGAGACTCCTGGAAGTATCGATTTTCTCCCTCCGCTGTATCCTGCGAAGAAGTGCGGCTCGATGAGCCCCGTTGCAATGACAAGGTCGCTTTCAACTACTAACCTATTAACTGAGACTTCAGTTTTGAATGATGTCATGCCTAGCTTGATGAGTTGACTTTCATCTTCAGCGTCGTGGTTCACAAATTCGATCTCTTCGACTAAATCCCTGCCATAGAACTGCACAAGTTCATTCTTTGAGATTGGCTTGTGGAGTCCATTCGCGACTAGAGCGGTTATATCTTCTCTTTTGCATCCCGCCTTTTCTAGCTCATCTATTATGGGTGGAATAATCTTCTCATTCGGCACAGCTCTCGTATAGTCACTGACTATCAGTAGGATGCTCTCTTTTCCAGTGGCTAAATCGCTGAGTCTCTTCTTTCCAATGGGCTCATTTAGGCTTCTTCTGACTTCCCCCTTCTCGTCTGAGGCTGCCTTTATCTCTAAAGGAGTTACTATTGATATGAGATTCTCGTCTGGACAGTCCACACTAACGAGTTCTTTACCATATGGAAACTTGATGATCAGAATGGCCTCACCTCTGCTCTCCCCAAATTATGGATAATCCATATAGTCATAAATGATTTAAGGACAGAAGCTGTTGCCTTACGATTAGTGCAGGCTGATGTCCATGTGCGATTTAATAGTTGCTGTTGGAGGGGCAACTAAGAACGGAACCGTCATCTTCGGGAAGAATAGTGATAGGCCCCCGAATGAGCCTCAGCTCCTCGTTCACTATCCTAGGAGGAGACATAGAAATGGAAGCTCGATTAAGTGTCAGCTAATCGAGATACCGCAGGTTGATGTTACATTTGAGGTTTTAGGTTCGAGGCCCTATTGGTGCTGGGGCTTTGAGCATGGAGTCAATGAGTTTGGAGTGGCCATAGGGAATGCCGCGGTGCACTCAAAGGAGCCGTTTGAGTCTCCTGAGGGTAAAGCCGGCCTGATAGGCATGGATCTCGTCAGATTGGGCTTGGAGAGGGGAAGATCAGCCTATGAATCCATGCATGTAATAATAGATCTCCTAGAAAAGTATGGTCCAGGATCTCTTGGAAGGGCAAGATACCATAATAATTTCCTTATTGCCGATGCCGATGAGGCTTGGGTTCTAGAGACGGCTGGGAGATACTGGGTTGCCGAGAAGATAACAGATGGAGTTCGAGCCGTCAGCAACCTATACACGATTGGGGATGAGTGGAGCGAGGCTCATCCAGATCTAGTTGAGCACGCCGTTAAGAT
>QMXE01000078.1 GCA_003661975.1 Candidatus Bathyarchaeota archaeon | reverse complement strand
AGCAAACTCTCCCTTACCGCCATACCCGCTTTTCTCTATGCTCATCAATATGCCGACGTCAGCCCTGATATTGCAGGACCTCAAGAATTCACGCTCATAGGAATACTCTGGATCGATGAGAACTCCACTTGCTCTTCCAGGGCTATCCTTTCCAACGAGATTCTTTATGAGAGCCCTCTTAGCCTCCTTCATCTGCTCCGGCGTGACGCTACTCGGATCCCCCGGGTTAATCATCCTCTTCAATGATCCCCTCTGATCAGTCGCTAGGATCGTGAATTGATCCTTAGCGTTGGCGATGTGCATTAACCCCTCAAACTTCCCGTTGGTCATCACTCCATTCTTCCTCATGATATGGCACCCCTATACAATATTCAACCAAAATTACAACATAATTCTGACATTTAAATTTTTATTGGAGCCCTCCAATCTGTAAGGTCAATTATGATATATCCTCGATCCTTACGCTCTGCTCCCATCTCTCCTTCCGGGCGAAGTAGTAATCGTATCTCTTAACGAGATCTATGAATCTCTCGATGCTGTAGACGGTGAAGTGGAAGTGCCTATTCTCTACGTGCTCATGGATCTCCATGTCATGCTTCTCCTCCGGAGTCAACTCATCCAGTAATCTCTCGGATAGCTTTGGATCTACAGGTAATTCAACCCTATAGCCGGGCATTCCATCCTTCGATATTATAGCCCTAACAGTCCACCTATCAGCCCCTATGACCAGAACCATGTATACGGTGAGGTCGTTAATCCTCATCTTCCATAAACCATGATCCTGATACTCCCATGTCCTCTCGAGCTCTCTGACAGAGTCTATAAAGTCATTTATCTCCTCGCGGGTGAAGGTCTCATTTATCGTTAATCTGGGAGGCATGAAGATCCCGGGATGCATGCTCTTCAATATTAAAAGCTTGGACATCTGATTCTTTCTTGTAATATAAACATAAAAGAGCGTTCCCTCATCTCCGGAAACACGCCTCGTTATCATAGAGCTGAAGTTTCTCTTCCTAAAATCGATGAAGAAGGGTGGAACCTCAAGCGTAAGATGCCTCCTGCCCAATCGAAACTCGATTCTTCTCATATTGAATTCTCCTCAGAGCCGCTTAATCCACCATTCCAGCTAAAACTTTTGAGGATGAATCAGATATTTAATCTTGGCTGAAGATGCTCATAATAGTCTGCGGTCTCCCCGGAACCGGCAAGAGCACATTAGCGAAGCATTTATCCTCTGATTTGGGAGGCGAGATTCTCAGGACAGACATTATAAGAAGGGAACTCTTCAAGGACGCTTCTTTGGAGGAGGTCCTGAAGGCGGAGGATCCCATGCAATATGACCTCGAAAGGATATTCGATAGGCAGAGGAGAATACCGGATTATTATCAGCGTATGATCTGGAAGCAGAAGATGATGGTCTATGATGAGCTCATCAGGAGGGCTGAGGCTCTGCTATTAAGGAGGAGCAACGTAATTCTCGATGGGACATTCTATAAGAGGAGTCTGAGGGAGAGGATATATGCAGTATCCAAAAGGCTGAATGTCCCTGCATACCTAATAGAGTGTGTATGTCCAGAAAGAGCTATCAAGGAAAGGTTGAGGGAGAGAAGAAACGTTAGGGATTCAGTTTCTAATGTCAGGAAGATGCAGATATACTATAAGGTGAAGCGTTCCTATGAGCCGCCGACATCAGATAAGATCCCAACGATTATATTTGATACTCTTTCCGAGAAGGTTAAGGTTAGGAATGTCGGAGCTGAGGATGAGGGTCTAAAGGAGATAATGCAGTCGATCAGAAGGCTCATCGGGAAATACTCCCTAAAATAGCTGCTCAGCATACTCTCTGCTCATCTGAAAGTATCTCTCAGCGGTCTCCATGGCCTTCTCCTTTTCCTCATCTGATATGTATGGATCGTTTAGCTTAAAGCTCGTCACCTTCCCCCTAACATAAGCCCTATAACACTTATAGAAGGGAAGTATCTCAAGGAAGTCACCGCCCTCGCCGCTGTAATCAACGTATCTATCTAAGAGATGTGCCGATAGATCCCTGCGATTTAGGAATTCAAGATCCATAAGGAGAAATGCCAGATCAGATGCTACATCGCAGTATCTGAATCGCTTATTAAATTCTATCGCATCATAAATGTAGATCTTATCGGCTATGAAGATGTTCCCCGAATGTAGATCCCCATGGCACTCCCTAATCCTATCGCTCTCCTGCCTCAACTTAAAGAGGCTCCTCTGCCTCTCCAAGAATTCATTTATTGCACGCTTAATGAAGAGGTATTCCCCACGTCCTATAGTCCTACCAATGAACTCCCTCGTCTGATCAAAGTTCTCATCCCAATTGAACTTCACAATCCTTATGGAGCCGTATTCACGGATCTCACTGTTCGTCTCGGTTCTCCTATGAAAGTCCGATAGTATCCTTGCGATATCATCCATAACTTCTACGTCTATCTCCCCCCTCCTAAGCTTCTCAGACATCAAAGTTTCCTGTGGAAGCTCCCTCATCTTTACAGTATACTCCACTGGCTCTCCGGAGCCGCCAATCCTGAATATTCCATGGGAGTATGTGATCGGCAAAACGCCAATATACATGTCCCCGCATAATCTCCTGTTCAGTCTAACCTCCTCTTCGCAGTAGAATCTTCTCTTCTCGAGCGTTGTGAAGTCTAAGAAGCCGAAGTTCACGGGCTTCTTAATCTTGTATGCATATCGTCCGGTCAGAAAGATGTAGGAGATATGCGTCTGAAGAACCCTAATGTAATCTACTTCCTCATCATACGCCTCAGGATTCCTTAATGCATTCACAATCTCGCTTTGAAGCATTCACCCTCACATCAAAGAGCCTTTCAGATCAAGCCGGATCACTACGGCTTAAAGGTCATGCGTAGATGCAGTTAAGCCATTAAAGCCAATAAGAATATTATTCGGCTAGGATCTCCCTAGCCTTCCTTTCATAGACCTTATATGCCGACTCAGTGAAGAGAACGAAGACTACCTCATCCAATTTATCCTCATCCTCAAGGAAGTCCCTTACGGTCTTTAATGCAACCTCAGCGGCCTCCTCCATTGGATAGCCGTAAGCTCCGGTGCTTATGGCAGGGAATGAAATTGTCCTTATACCCTTAGAAACCGCAAGCTTCAACGAGTTTCTGTAGGCATCGGCTAGAAGCTCAGCCTCTCCATGCTTTCCTCCCCTCCACACAGGCCCAACGGTATGAATTACATATTTGGCCTTCAGGTTTCCGCCGGTCGTTATAACGGCCTTCCCCGTCGGTAATCCATTAGGCCACTGGGTCCTCCTGATCCTTTTGCATTCCTCAAGGATCTTCGGTCCGCCCTTCCTGTGAATTGCGCCGTCAACTCCCCCTCCGCCCATTAAGCTGCTATTCGCGGCGTTCACGATTGCATCTGTCTCCTGCTCAGTTATATCTCCACGTATAATTCGGATCTTCGCATTTCCAATCCTAAACTCCAAACCTCACTCCTCCAGAATCTGAGTTTCAATTAGAATGAGCGTGAGTGCATTATAAAAATCTAAAGGATCAGTCATCGATGGATATATGGGATGACGTGAATGTCCAATACGCCATCCATAACCAAATGCGAGGTCTTACTCGCCGATCTAAAAAGGGGATGCACAAGGAGGCTTATAGATGAGGTCGCAGTGGAGACATCATTAGCGGTTTATATTGATGGCCGCAAATATTCCGTGCTCCCGGCAAGCCCAACGGAGATCAGGGAGCTCATCATAGGATACTTGATGACTGAAGGTGTAATATGCAGAATCGATGAAGTATCTAAGTTGGAGATCTCGGAGGGAAGGGTTGATGTCCATCTGAGAAGAGCCCGGATGAGACATGCCCAACTTGGATCAAAGGGGGATCCATCAAATCTGCATGGAGATGAGGCCTTCCCTGTTAGATTCTCCAGTAAGGCTATAGTAGATGTTATAGAGGACTTAAATTCGCTTGCTGAGATCCACAGAAGAACAGGAGGCGTTCATGCAGCAGCATTAGCCGATGAGTCCGGAAGCATCCACATTATCTCGGAGGATATTAGCAGATACAGCGCCGTAGATAAAGCTGTTGGGAAGGCGGCTCTCCGCGGCTTAAACATGAGGCGATTGCTACTCGCATTGACTGGAAGGGTAAGCTCGGGCATAGCTACTAAGGCGGCAAGCATGGGTATACCAGTAATAGCATCCATGTCCGCTCCGACAGATAGGGGAGTCAAGGTCTCGTCTGAGAGGGGGATAACACTCATCGGATTCGCATGTAGAGAACGCCTAAACATTTACTCCCATCCCGAAAGGATAATAATCGAGGAATACGGCGGCTCAGAAAGATTATAAGAGCCATGTCGACGAAAGGTTTACATTAGAATAATTCATTAGATAGGGGAGAGGTGATAGTATGCCTACATGCGCTGAATGCGTCTATGCTGAACTGCAATGTCCACCAGTTGTGAGATGCCGGAAGAAGGGCATATTCGTGTATCTTGATACTCCATCATGTGAGGAATTCAAGCCCGCTGAGGATGAAGGCAAAGGATAAAAAGAGCCCAGAGGATGCTACGCCCGGCTCTGTAGGGTCGCTTGTCTCGTCATGAACTCTTTCGCCATAAGATCTCCCGGAGACGGCTTAAGGGACCCGATGAACTCCTTTAATTTCTTCTTCATCTCCTCCGCCTTTTCAGCCTCTTCCTCCGTTAATACCGTTCTTTCAGACTGATGCTTATCCAGCTCGTACTTTGCTGGTTCAGGAGGCACAAAGTCAGGCTCATACCTGTAGAGCTCAGGCTTCTCCTTTGCACCGGCCATTCGAGGTCCAAGCCAGAGATAGAAGCTCCACTCCTTATCTCTTATGCTCCAGGATCTCCTGTGAAAGCCGCTTATTCCAAAATCCATCCCCTCCTCATCACCTTGAATTATCGGCATTAGATCCCTGCCCTGCATTATCTCTGGAACGTCTAGATCGAAGAGTCTGAGGACGGTAGGCGCGACATCCTGAATTCCAACGAAGGATTCTATGCGTTTATTCTTTAGTCCCATCTTGTCTGGAAGGCGTATGATGAATGGTATATGTGAGAGCTCATCGTATGGCCATGGCCTAACCTTCTTTATTATTCCATGCTCCCCGAGAGGCTCCCCATGATCAGAGAGGAAGATTATAGCGGTATCCTCTAAGAGACCGAGCTCATCGATCTTCTCAAGCAGAACCCCGGTCCACTTATCGCATAGCGTGATCGTCCCGGCATACTGAGCCCTTATATGCCTGATTTCAGCTAAACTCCATCCCTCAACTGATCCTCCACCCCAAATTATTGGAAGCCCATCATATTCTGGAACCGGATACATCTCGAGATAATCGCTTGGGGGATCCCATGGCTCATGCGGGTCGAAGCTATCGATTAGAAGGAAAAATCTGTCAAGTCTCTTGTTTGAGACCCAGTTTTCAAGCCAATTTATGGATTCCCTGATAACCTGGGCTATATGATGATCCTCCTCTCCCCTCCAATGAGCCCTATTCTTTAGATACTGTATGAATTGCCTCTTAACGACGCTTTGAGGCTGACCTGGATATGCAGGACACCAATTCTTCTCGCTGTATTTCGATAGATCAACCTTCACGTTTGGATCTATGATCCATGGATCGCTCTCCTGTCCCCTGATCCACTTGACATAATCGAATCCCCTGCTGAAGCCCATTTTCGGCTTATGCATGTGATACGTGTCTGATATTAGAGCCGTTTCAACCCCCTTATCCCATAATATCTCTGGCAGAACGAGATCTAACTGCTCTAGGGGCTGCCATCCCCTGAAGGGGAGGGTATATCTGCCCGTCAGCATGGCTGTTCTAACGGGTATCGTAGGTAAGCCCTCAGCGTAGGCGTAATCAAAGATGATCGAGTCAGCAGCAAACCTGTCTATGTTCGGAGTTTTAATCCAATCGTTCCCATAGCATCCCAGATGATCCCTGCGTAGACTATCCTCCATAAGGACGATAACGTTCATTCTGTAAATCCACCCGTCAATTAACGTCTAATGGTAAATGCGAAGATGGAAGATAAATCTAACGGTTTGAGGCGTTAAGGCTGAATTCCATGATTATAAAGAATACTGCAAGAAAACTCTCCATCTTTAGTGGGGAGGCGAATTGCGATAAAGGCTTAGATGCGTGACCGACAAATTTTGAATATGGCATGTTGCCGATAACGGGGCATACGCCCTGAGACTGGAAGCGTCAATAGCCCATGCGTTAATGAGACGCATGGGATGAGGGAGCCGTGAGCCCCTGAACCGGCAGATGTGACTGGAGATGTAAAGCACCAGCCGAACGCTGGAAACCCCCACCCCAGTTGGGGGAGGCTCACTTCTACCTCTCCTCCCTTTGATGTAATTTCTTCTCCACGCATTGATAATTGAGTAGGCCACTTTAATAGCTGAATCAACATAGTGTGAAGCGTAATCCCAACTTCTTAATAACTCGTTTCTTAAATTCCTTTTAAACTCTCTAGACTTTGGAATTATGGGCCTCAAACGTTTAACATAGTAACACTTCCTTATTCCCTTCTTCCCCTCCCTAATTATATAATAATTCTTTTTGTCTTTTCTCAATCCACTCTATGTTACCCAGATTATGTCTATCGTTTTTTGAAGAAGATACCTGTAACTATTTAAAAATTCAATTATGTCACAACCATGTTTACTTTATAGCTAACAATCCTGTATGAGCTTCTTTGCACCTTCTATCACCTTCTTATACTTATAACTCCTTATTCCATACAATTTACCGGCAAAATGAGATATTATTGTGATTAGATCTTCAACAAGCTCTTCTT
>QMXE01000077.1 GCA_003661975.1 Candidatus Bathyarchaeota archaeon | reverse complement strand
GTCTATGCCAAGCTTTTCAGAATTCGCCTTTAATGCTTCTGGGCTGGGACCTGCATCAAAGAGTATCGTTAAGTTCTCAGTTTCAATGTATAGGCTTATTCCCCACGGAGAACTGAGATTTCCATATGGATTATTATCGATTAGAACTGTTACGTTTACGGATTTAACGTTGCTGATCTTTCGGGTTTCATAGCTTGGAAGATGCGGCTTCTCCCATCTTGGAAGAGATATGACGTAAATGAGCGATAATGCTATAAAGAGAGAAAATACTGCCACCAATAGTTTACTGGCATTCCTCATGTATATTAACCAAGATGAATAGCAGATTGCATGCATAAAAACCTTTATTGCCGATTTGACTAATACCTGTTGGGTGGAATATTGAGCGTTATCCTAGAGGATGAAGAAGGAGTCATCAAGGGCGTCCATCATTATCTATATAAACGCTATCCTCTCGAGAGATTGGAAAGGGAGATCCTTAATCTCCTCAAGGAAAAGGGCTCGTTGCCGCTTTCAGCCATCTGGAGAAGCTTTGACTGTCATTTATGGGAGGTATGCACCGCTCTTAATAGATTAAAGAAAAGAGGGCTTCTTGTAGAGTTCGATTCTAAGTCCGCCGACTATCAGAGCCTCTAGTCTCTACAATCTCCGCAATGCAAGCTCAGCTGCTAGAACCATGGGTTCCCATGTCTCATTTACTGGCGGAGCGTAGCATGTGTCTGCCTTAGCCAATTCACGTACCGTCATTTGCTTCTGTATGGCGAATGAGAGAGCATTTATCCGCTGAGTTACCTCCTCTCCCCCGACTATTTGCCCGCCGATTATCCTTTCAGTATCCTTATCAACTATTATCTTAACCCTAATCGATTTTCCTCCCGGATAGTAATCTGCCCTCGTCTTCGAGGTTATTGTTCCAGAAACGGTCTCTATTCCAAATCTGTTTGCCATGAACTCCGTCAGTCCAGTTGCTCCCACCTCTAAATCGAAGAATCTCGTTACGCATGAGCCAAGAGAACCCATGAAGACCGCGTATCCGCCAGCCGCGTTTATCCCGGCAACTTTAGCCTGTCTTACAGCTGTCGTGCCAAGCTGGCTGAGCATAGGCCTTCCAGTTATCAGATTTATAGATTCAACGCAGTCTCCTGCGGCATATACATCTTTCACGCTCGTCTCCATCCTCATGTTCGTCTTTATCCCGCCTGTCTCACCAATCTCTATGCCAGCATCCTTGGCTAATTGGACGTTAGGCCTTACGCCCGTTGCCACAATTACTAAGTCAGCGGGAATTTCCTCTCCAGCGACTGATACTGCATTCACGTGGTCGTCTCCGAGGATCTCATCTACTCCCTTACCAGTTATGATCTTAAGCCCTTTCTCTTCTAGGTTCTTTTGGACGAGGTTAGCCGTGTCCTTATCAAGCATGGCTGGGCAGATCTGGGGGAGAAGCTCCACGACCGTCGTATTTACCCCACGTTCAACGAATGCCACAGCTGTTTCTAGACCTATCAGTCCGGCGCCTATCACGACGGCGGACTTCGCCTTCTCTAGGGCCTGATCGATCTTCCTTCCATCATCGATCGTTCTTAGGGTGAAAACTCCATCTTTATCTCTTCCCTTTATTGGAGGGACAAATGGATATGCGCCTGTTGCAATAATTAGGCTGTCATATTGCAGAGTTTCGCTTTTACCGCTCTTATCCTCGATCTCAACGGTCTTTTCTTCAGTGTTTATCTTCTTCGCCTTTGTCTCTAATCTAAGATCGATCTTCATCATGCGATAGTATGAGGGAGGGAAGACTATTAGATCGTCGAAGCTCTTTATGTGTCTTCCGATGACGAATGGTATTCCGCATGGAGAGTATCCTGCAACCTTTTGGTCAGTGATCATCGTGATTTCAGCTTTTCTGTCAGTCTTTCTAGCGGCTGAAGCAGCATCTGTCCCGGCGGCATGTGCTCCTATAATCACGATCTTCCGAGCCATATAGATCCTCCAGTAATAGCAAACATTAATACTGAATCATAAAACTCCTTAAATATTAATATAACCCTCCTGGAGACCCTAAATTATTTATTCCTGAAGTTTCTTGATCATCACGTAGGCGTTTTCTCCATCAGCATAGTATCCCCTAATTACTGTATG
This sequence comes from Candidatus Bathyarchaeota archaeon, assembly GCA_003661975.1. Lineage (GTDB taxonomy): Archaea > Thermoproteota > Bathyarchaeia > Bathyarchaeales > DTEX01 > B63. The sequence goes on along the minus strand of QMXE01000077.1, from coordinate 4,791 downwards.
AACCTCGAATCCTATCTTCTTGTATAGTCTGATCGCAGGCTCATTGCTCACTCGCACTTCTAAGTAGCAACTCTTGGCATTATAGAACTTCACCATGTTCTCTAGGGCCTTCTCAATTAATGCTTGACCTAAACCCTTTCTTTGATGCTCGGGGAGAACCGCGATTGAGATTATATGTCCCTTTTTTGAGATGCTAAATGGTGTGAAGCTAATATTTGAGAATCCGCTTTCTATTCTGCACATTATATAGCCTACTACAGCTCCATCCTTCTCGGCGACTATAAAGGTTTCAGGAAAGCTTCTATAGAGGCTTACGAAAAAGCCTTCAGAATAATTTTCAGGTAGGCATCTTCGGTTAATACTTATGACTTGATATAGATCCTTTAACTCGAACTTTCTAATGTTATATGTGGAAGCCGTCTTTCCTTCCATGAAGGATCGCTTCCAAATTTATCTTAAGGATGAAATTATAAAAAAAGGAATTTATTTCTTTCCCGAAAAGAAAAATTATGATTTTACGGAAGGGATTGTGAGGCTACCGTATGGAATGAGGGAGATTTTCCCTTTGTCTCTGGAGGACTCAATTAGCATCCGATAAGCCTCATTAGCTGTTCTGGCAACCTTCAAATTAGGGATCTTAGAGATATAATAATTCGGCATTGCCGTGACTATTGATAGATTGATTCGTTGAAGAACATTAATTAGCCGATAAGCCATAAGTTTTTGTATGCTGAAGCTCCTCTCTAAATCTTTTCTTAGAAGCCTCAAATTCGAGTATTTAAGTATGGTTTCTAGGAATTCTTTATCTCCAAAACCATGTGAACATTCAGCGACTAAGACAAGATCCTTCTTTCTCCCCAGAACATTCAAGGCCGTGTCTAAGCAGAGTGTGGACTCCTGAAAAGTCGCATCAAAGTATGAGCCTCCAGGACTTATAAAGACTATGTCAGCTCTATCCTCCACCGGAATCCTGTAGATGCTATCTGCAAATTTCACGGCTTCCAAGAAGGACTTATTGACTTCTCCCGCAAATGCCTTTACAACTCTGAATTCCCCATTCATCACAATATGCAGGGCTAGATCAACATGAACCTTCTCAGCCGCCCCGCTGATCTCTTCATAGACGGGATTATCCTTTAGTCTTCCCCTCCTAGTTATCTCGTCTAATCCGAGCTTGAAGATCATATTACTCGAATTTGTATCAGCGATGCCGGGAATAATCAATTCCCATCCGCCAGTGTAGCCGAGGATCGGATGCGGCTCAACAGTCCCTATGAGGATCTTCACGTCAGCCTCTAGGAAGTTCCTATTTAGGTAAAACTTGATTCCGCTGTGAGATCTGAAATATACACTTTCACAATCTCTATAGTTATGCCGTATAATCCTTAATCTTTCGAATAAACCAGTATCGGAGGAGAGAATATGCTCAGATGATAACCTGAATGGATCATGGGCTATGATCAACGTAACATCTTCATCTCTTATACCAGCGGATCTGAGTTCATCAATTAATGTATGTATAATCATTTGATTTATTTGGAGAAGTGATTCTTTAAGAACAATTGACACTTTTGTTTCTGATTTGGCGATATCCTCTATGCTCTTGTCTCCAACTGGATTTTTCAGTGCGCTTCTTATTTCTTCCCGTGGATCCGGTGGAACATCAACGTCTTTAGGCTTGATCACATCGAGTAAGCTAGCCGCGGGAATTCTAACGCAGACTTCGGAGTCTCCGTAGGGAAGCCAAATCTCAACCATTAGTAAGCCTCATCTCCATATTAACTACCGAGCTTTGTGGTTATTGAAGAATTGAATTATCTTTTCAGCAATCACTTTTGATACTTCTTTTTGAGCCTCAACGGTCTGGGCTCCAATATGAGGAGTGCATATTACGTTTGGCTGTTTTATTAATTCTAATCTTTTAGGAGGCTCTGTTGAATATACGTCTAAGGCTGCTCCGCCTAGCTTTCCCGAGCGCAATGCCTCTAATAGAGCCTCCTCATCAACCACCCCTCCCCGTGAAGTATTGATTAAGTAGGCCCCATCCTTCATTAAGCCGATCTTTTCAGCATTTATCATATTCCGGGTTTCTTTTGTTAATGGAACATGGATGGATATTATATCGCTCTGCCTAAGCAATTCATCCAACGGAAGATATTTCGCCTCGAGACTCTTCATTAATTCTGGCGGTGGGGGAGTTCTTTTTGTCACTAGGATCTCCATTCCCATGGCTTTGGCAATGCGCGCGACTCTGGAGCCTATCCTTCCCAGCCCAATTAATCCCAGCTTTTTACCCTTTAATAGATAGCCCGTCAATTCCTTCTTAAGCCATTCTCCACGCTTCATTGAATAGTCCGCACGTGGGATCCTCCTTGCCAATGAAACCATAAGACCAATCGTTAACTCAGCCACCGAATCAGCCGAGGCTTCAGGTGTGTTTATAACTGCTATTCCCCTTTCCCCTGCGGCCTTCAGGTCAATATTGTCAAGTCCTGACCCGGCTCTGGCTATCAGCTTAAGATTCTTTCCGTTATTAATGATCTCACGTGTAACTTTAGTTCTGCCCCTAACAATAATGGCGTCGTAATCTTTAATTATCTCTTTGAGAATTTCCTTATCCTTTAAGAATTCAATCGTGAAACCTGCATTCTTAAGTTTTTCAGTTCCAATGGGATCTATAGGGTCACAAATCAAAATCTTTGGCACTTCAATCAGCCTGCCACGCGTATTTATTCCTTCATCTCTTTTCTCGTCTTAAATTTAGGTTTTCTCCTCATGCAGCTATAGTCTCCAGTTGTGCATGACAAGCATATCTCTGATATAGGCAATCCTATGCCTCGGCTTAGACCTTCAACGCTGTTGTATCCCAAGAAGGATACGCCTATATGCTTAGCCACTCTCTTGTTAATCTCTTCAAGATCCTTTATGTCCCTGCAGACCCTATATGCTAGGAGCTCCTTCTGCGTTGGGAAGTCTATTCCCGCATAGCAAGGATACATGACTGGCGGGAATGTCACAAGAAACGATACTTCTTTTGCTGGTTTGAGTTTATTCTTAATGATTATCCTCGAACTTGTCCCTCTTATAATGCTATCATCTATTAAGATTACTCTCTTTCCCTTAACCACATCCTCTATCGCTAATATATTTGAGATTACCTCCTCCCTCTTTTTAGGCTCGATGAAGCTTCTCCAACTTCCCTTCCTACGGTAGCGATCCTTCATCAGTCCCTCCTCAAATGGTATACCAGACTTCTCAGAGTAGCCGAGGGCGGCTGGTCTTGCAGAGTCAGGAACTGGAACGACTACATCTCCATCGAGCGGATAGATTTCGGCTAGCACCCTTCCAATATTCTTTCTGGCTGAATATACATTGATCCCTTCTATTCGTGAGCTTGGATTCGCAAAGTATGTGTATTCGAAGGGACAGTGTGCATGCCTCTTCTGCTCCGAGAATCTTTCCGAGATCAGTCCATTCTTATTTATCCTTATTATCTCGCCCGGCTCGATATCTCTGATGAGCTTTGCGCCTAAAACGTCTAAGGCGCAACTCTCGGAAGCAACGATATATGATGACGTTTCTTCATGCCATCCAAGACATAATGGTCTAAATCCCCTCTCATCCCTAGCAGCTATTAATTCATTTTTATCGGTTAGAATAACGACTGAGAATGAGCCATTCAGGTATGGATTTAATTCCTTAAAGGATTCAGCCCATCCTCTGCCATTCTTTATGTTCTTATAGAGGGCTAGGCCCATCAGCTCTGTATCCGTCTTGCCCTTGGAGGAGAAGCCCTCCTCTGAGAGGTATTCGGCCAGGAGCTCTCTTTCAAGCGTTCCATTATGTGCTATGCAGAATCCATATTCATGCGGCGGGGAGCCTATCCTTATTGGGTGGGCATTCCTCAACGTTGATCTGGCAGTCGTCGAGTATCTTACGTGCCCTATCCCAACAGCTCCCTTAAGCCTACTGATGTTTTTTGCTTCTTTCTCGATTGACTGTGAGATTATTCCTGCTCTTTTAAAGGGTGGAACCCCCGGGATGGAGATCCCCCAAGACTCTTGTCCTCTATGTTGGAGGGCCTCTAAACCGAGAACAAGCATGGAAACTATATTTTGCTCATTAAAGGAGAATATTCCTATTACTCCACAATGTTCCTGTATCCTATCCTCTATCATGAGACTCATAGAGAATTTAATGTCTAACGTTTAAAATTTATCTTTTCATTGAAGAGAAAACTCTGAGGGTCTTATTGGATAGAGCTAGTTATATGTTGCTTCCTTTCTTAGACTTTCACGTATACCCGGCTATTACTTCCTCTTTCAGGCCTCTTGTTCTTTAGATCTGCTTTTGATTTTATGTTTGAAAATGAAATGCGTCGTGAATCCTGCTTCTCTGCTAGGTTATTCCCATATTGGCTTTAGGGCCTCTGTTAGTTCAAGCTCAATCAGCTTCTTTACCGTTGGTTTTCCATTCATATCCCACCCTCTTATCTTATAATATTCATTTAATGCTTTGTCGAATGGGACTGGAATCTTTCCTGAGCTTTTTCCGGACTTTAACGCTTCAAACATTCTTGGCGGAGCAGAATCATCTTTCCTGCTGATCCCAAAGCGAACATTGATTATCCGCTGAAGAGTAAATATTCTCTCTGCGACCTTAAGCATATAAGCCGCGTCGATATTCCATCCGGTAATATGATTGAGGAATGCTATCTGATCAGATAATGTTAGTCCTCCCCAAACCATAAATTCGCATTGAACTAGAGAATTGAAGAGGACTGACCAGTCC
>QMXE01000076.1 GCA_003661975.1 Candidatus Bathyarchaeota archaeon | reverse complement strand
CTTTTAAGGGTTTCGAAAGCGGCTAAAATCGAAGATGCCGTCTGCAACTCACAATTTAATCGCCATTTTAAAGCCCACATTAATTGAAGACGAATTTCCAAGACTAATTAAGCCGCTTAAACTTGAATTTCCAAGAAGACACAGAAGAGAATCTAGGAAAACCTTTTAAGTGCTCCAATAGACATCACACTCTGTGATTGAGATGAAGATCACAAAGATTGAAGTCGTCCAGAATAAGAAGCCGATAGTTCTACCTGAGGCTTGGAGGCCAGCCTGGCATGAGCCAGACGCTAAACCAGTCAAGACAGCAGATTTCTCATTCTATAAGGTGTATACTGATGAGGGCATCGTTGGGATAGGACCCTACTCTGGACCAGTAGATCCATTCGTTAAGGATCTCCTAATAGGCCAGGATCCGACTTACGTGGAGAGATTCTGGGATGTAGCAATGAGAGGTTTGGGGGCGCTGCTTAATCGGGGATCCTATGCGGGACTCGAGGTAGCCCTTTGGGATATAATTGGGAAGGCCGCTGGAAAACCCGTATATAAGCTGATCGGCGCATATAGGGATAAGGTTATGGCCTACGCCGCGACATATCAGATTCATTCAGCCGAGGAGCATGCGAAGGAAGCCGTGGAGTTCAGGGAACGCGGCATTCGAGCGATTAAGCTCCGCCTTCACAGGCCTAAGCCGGAGATGGATATTGAGGTTGTCAGGGCGGTTAGAGATGCCGTTGGAGATGATATGATCATAATGGTCGATGCAAATCAGAATCATCCATCCGCTGGGTATAGGCATTGGAGCATGAGAACGGCACTTAAGGTGGCGAGGGAACTTGAGAAATTGGATGTATTCTTTCTTGAGGAGCCCCTACCCAGACTTGACTTAGAAGCACTCGCTGAGCTACGTTCTAAAGTGGATATACAGATAGCGGGTGGAGAGCATGCTACTAGCATCTATGACCTAAGAAACGCTCTCTTCGCAGGCGCATACGATATTATACAGCCCGACCTAATATTGGGTCACATAGGGATCATTGGAATGAAAAAGCTGGCGGTAATGGCTGAATCCATGAGTCGAACCTTAATACCTCATGTATGCGATGGAGGAAATATGGGTCTTCTTTTAGCCGCAACCCTACAGGCGCTATGCACGGTCAAAAATGCGCCGTTCGTTGAGTATCCGCTTGAGCCTCCCTCAGTCGTGCCGGAATTCACACAGAAGATACTAGAGAATCCAATCCTCATAGACAAGGATGGATACGTCCACGTTCCCGAAGAGCCGGGGATAGGCGTAAAACTCGATGAGGACGTATTGGCTGAATACTCAAGCCAAGTAGTAGCGGTCTATTCATAGATTTGCAGGAGAAAACATTTTAAGATACCTAGAAGTCTCATTTTTATTTTGTGAAGGAAATTGTCGTTTAGAATTGTGGATTTTTACTCCGTCAGAAATCTGGTCTTCGGCATGAACGCAATTGAGGAGCTCGGTGAAAGGGCAAAGCAGTATGGCAGATACGCCCTAATAATAACGGATAAGGTCTTGGAGAAGATAGGGACGGTCGATAAGGCCGTCGATTCACTGAAGAAGGCGGATGTGAAGGTTGAGATATTCGATGAATGCGAGGCTGAGCCTCGACTTGAGATCTATGAGCGGGCAAAGGATGTAGCTAGAGAATTAAAGCCGGAGATGATAATTGGCGTCGGAGGCGGAAGCAACATGGACGTGTCAAAGGTTTCAGCTGCACTAGCGACCAATGAGGGTGACGCCATCGATTATATCCTCCCAATCCCGAAGGAGCATGAGGTGGAGCCGAGGAGACTCAAGGCTAGAAGACTCCCATTAATACTTGTTCCAACAACCTCAGGAACTGGAAGCGAAGTTACGAGGTGGGCCGTAGTAACGGTTAGGGGTAAAAAGTGGGACTTTAAGGGGAACGTTCAATTCTTGTGTGATAATGCGATCGTCGACCCCATGCTCGCAAGCACCATGCCTCCGAAATTGACGGTCTCAACTGGCATAGACGCGTTGAGCCACGCGATCGAAGCCGTCATGTCTAACAGCGCAAACTTCATGTCGCTACCATACTCCTTGAAGGCGATAGAGCTGATCTCTAAATATTTAAGGAGGGCATACGTGGATGGCGATGATCTAGAAGCCAGATATTACATGTCAATGGCTGCGACATATGCAGGCGTGGCTCTCTGTAACGTAGGAGTAGTATTGGCGCATGCAATAGCATATACATTTGCCGCACAACATAAGATCCCGCATGGAGTATCATGTGGAATAGCTCTACCATACGCCATGGAGTACAATCTGCCGCTGATCCAAGACAAACTAGCCAAGATCGGAGAGGCCATGGGCGTTGAGGGCGGAGGGAACCAGAGAAGCAAAGCCAAACTTGCAATAGCCGCAGTTTATAATCTGCTGAAGGACCTGGGGATGCCAACATCACTTAGGGAGGTCGGCATAGGCAAAAATGAGATACCATCCATGATAGAGGATCTGCTGACGGTACATACATATCTATACCCGAATAATCCCAGGAAGGTTGAGGAGGAGCCCATACGGGAGCTCTATGAGAGAATGTGGGAGGGGAGGATCCTAGAATCCTCCTAGAACAGAGCATACAAAGCCGTCTTCGATCTCGACGATACGGGTGCCGTCCCCCTTTTTATTCTTCCATTTTAGTTCTCGGCAGTTCAACCTTCAATTCTTCGGCTAAACCTCTAAGTTTTCTCCAAGTCTCTTCGTCTATTGGGATTCCCATCTTTCTTCTCTCATGAAACGTTCTATCTTCTATCTCTCCGGGCAATAGGACTCTCTCCACACCCTCCATTGGAGGGCATGAAGTTACAGCTTCAACGATCTTTTTCATGTCAGCCACATACTCTTCGTATGGACGGAACACGGCTGGATCAAGTGCGGCAACCAAGAATCCACCCTGAGTTGATGCATGAGGGATTACCTCCCTGCTTGTAGGTCCGCCCACCAATGCGCTGGAGAGCACCTCTACCATCAATGAGAGGCTATAGCCCTTATACCTGCCGAAGGGAAGCAAGACGCCCTTCAAGGCCTCCTCCGGATCAGTAGTGAAGCGGCCGTCTCTGTCTAATGCCGATTCTGGAGGAAGCCTCTTATTTTGGATCTTCATCATGAGCACCTTAAATCCGGCGAGGGAGCTGGTGGCCATATCTATCACAATCGATCTTCCCCCTTCAGATGGAAAGCCTAAGCTAATTGGGTTTGTTCCAAAGACCCTTTTCCTGCCTCCCCAAGGCGCAACTGAGGCTGGAGCGTTCGTGCAAGCGAAGCCAATCAGCTTCTCATTTATTATCTTGATTGTGTAGTATGCGAGCATTCCGACATGCCCCAGATTCCTAGCCCCAACCAACGCTATGCCGTTCCTCTTAGCCTTTTCAATGGCCATCTCAGTCGCTTTCGTGGCGACAACTATTCCTAAGCCTCCACCTCCATCCACCAGAGCCGTGACAGGTGTCTCCTTCAAGGCCTCTATTTTAGCCTCAGGTTTAACCCATCCCTTCCGAATTCCCTCCACATAGTATGGAATCCTTATGACTCCATGAGAATCCACGCCGCGTAGATTCGCAAGGACAAGATGCTCAGCGATATTTTCAGCCCAAGCCTTTGGTACGCCTACTTTCATGAAGACCTTTACGCTGAACTCCCTGAGCTCCTCATCAGAAACGATAATATACTTTACCAATACCGAATCATCCCCTAAATCTCTCAGTCATTTTCATTACGTTCACTTAAAGGTTTATGCGGCATCATATAATTAATCTGCCTTGAATCATTCCTCTAGAAACTCGAATAAGACTCTGCCCTCGGCATTTGCTGGTTGAGGAGCGCCGAGCATATAGCATATCGTCGGTGCAACATCCACTAGGTTTATGGGTTTTTCTCGAATCCCCAACTTTTTAACCCCGCATCCGGCCATCATGAATACGGCCCTATTAGATGAGACTCCTAAGACATCATTTGGGAATGAAACATGCGTTCCTCCTAGACGTGGAGGGCCAAACTCCCTAATACCAAGCCTCTCGAAGATCTCCTCGACGCTTAAGCCCCTATACTCCCTTGGAACTTTAATTCTAAATCTGATTCCTGACGGTAGGAAGCCTACCCTATGAACTATTATGACATCAGGTATCCTTTCGCCCCAAAGGCCAAGCTGAAATGCATTTTCCTTTCTAATCGCCATGGCTACAGGGCATAATCCAGTTTGTGGATCCCTAATGTTCACGGCCATCCGGATAATCCTGTCTCTTAGAGCCTCATACTCCTCTGGATCCACTATTCCACCGGGATCTCTGCCCTTAAGATTTATCCAGAAACCTAAAGAGCCCGGTGCCACCTTGAGCTTAGATGGATCTATTACTATGGCTTCCTTCTTCTCATCCCATTTGTATCCGATAAGTCCCTCCCTATACAGCAGGGGAGTCCAATTGAAACTTCTAAGTAGCGGCGTTGCACCGTGATCCGAGACTAGAATTATGGCCGTATCCTTCCCGCCGCATTCCCTCCACAGCCTCCCCAACAGGTAATCCGTGATCTTATAGAGATGCTTGAAGGCCTTCCAGTATCGCTTCTCCCTTTCAGGAGTATAGCCGGGAAATCCCGGATTCAAGTAATTCAGAAATTCATGATTGGATGGATCTTGTGTGTGAACTTGAGCCATCAGCAGCCTCCAATCCGGAAACCTCCGAGTTAAGTATTTACATGTATCGGCCACCCAATCCGCCTGAATCTTCACTTGCTCATATGTCGTTTCAATGCTGAACCATTCCGGCATGGCTCCAAGGGTTATTCCCGTTGGAGGATTCTCGAAGCCTTCATGATATGGACCTGCATTCTCGATTATCTCTTTCTCCAAGCCCTTCGGATAGGCCCATCCGTCAACCGTGAAGCCATCGGTCTGGTAGAGGATGATTCGCTTAGCGTCCGCCGTCATCTTTAAGAGCTTAAATCGCGTGGATATTCTCCTCTCTCCCGTCTCATCCTTTATGTTCAAGTATATCCAGGGGCTCCACTCATTCTCCCTTAGAGTCGCCATCAAATTCTCCTTGAATCCCCTGTCATCGCATATGGCCAACCTGTTATATTCGGGTTTCCCATATGCCAAAAGATAAAGGGTTGTCGGCGGAAAGAGAAATCCCTCCTTAGCCTCCTTAATTATCTGGCCATGTGGACCCCAGCCCAAATAAGAAACAGTTTTCCCTATCTTTATCTCAGCCTCCAAGCATGGTACATCGGAGTCCGGCAGGCTCTTCCAGCCCTCAGCCCTTTTAAACTCCAAGCGTCTAACCATAGCCTTATAATTGAAGACTAGAGTGAATGTTTTATCGCTTGATTCAGTATCGTAGAGGACGGGTGGAGTAACCATCCACTGATAAGAGAATATTCCATCCCCACCGATTATCACGGCCTTTTTAGTCTTAAATGGCCAGGCAACAGGATAGTTTACCAGTATGCTTCTCATATTTGCCCTTTCCAGAGTCTCCCAGATATACTCTGCCTGGCAGAGATTCGAGCAGAATGGATTTCGACTTCTGAAGACTGGATCTCCTGGAAGCTTCACTCCGAAACTCGTTATTCCATGCGTGCCGGTCCATGCACCAGTCGCTATTGTAGTCCAGTTTGTGGGAGTATCTATTGGAATTGCCGATAGGGCTGGCGCGAAGACCCCATTCTCGATCATCCATGCGGCATTTGGGAGGTCATCCTTAAACTTAAGAAAGAACTCCGGAATAGCCCCATCTAAACCTAAAAGTATAACTCTTCTCGTCATATAAAGCCACCGAAGCCTTAGAGATTGAAACGTTCTAACTGTTTCGTTCATATGAACTTAAATGTTTTGTTTATTCCTCCTTTCCGATGTCGAAGACATCTTCTATATGGGTGCTAGGCGATCTCTAATTTTAAAGTGATTATCTGATAGGGATCCAATTTAATATTTAATGTTCCATCATTTGCCCTTATAGATTGCACCTCCTCATTCATTAAGTTGACGATCTTAGCCTCCTGAATCTCCTTGAAGAGGGAGATTCTGACATTTCCTCCTCTTCCGGAATGCTCATACAATCTCAGGACTGGCTTATTATCCTCTAGACGTAACGTCGATACATTAATATTCTCAGCATCTATCTTCAGGAAGGAGAATTCTTCGGGAAGCAGTGTCTTTCCATGCTTCTTAGAATCCATGTAATAGCGCCTGATCTGCTTAGAAGTACTCTTCGTGATTACGGGCGAATACTTGAAGTTGCGGGTAATCAGTGGATTATTCACGGCCAGAGCAGCCCTGTTAACCTGAGAGACATCGAATGATCCATGAGGATATAAGGCGTAACTGAAGGTGTAGCTGCCCCTCATCATGTGGAATTCAGGCCCGCTGGAATAGATGAAGTTCCCCGAGTAGCCCAAGATTAAAGATAATTCCTTCAGAGCGCTATTGTAGTGGTATCTAAAGTTGCCCCTATTAATGAGCGTTAATCCCTTATTCTCATCGGATACGTCAGCCCAATCATAGGCTGAGAAGACCGTCCTCCGCGTCTCCGATGGAACATACACTATATTCCGTCTTACAGTCTCATCTGATACGGATAGAGGAATAACCATTCTTAGTTTCTCTTCCTCCATGAAGACATCCATGTATCTGCGCCAATCCTTAGATGAGTCCTTCACTTCCGAGTGATGCCCAATATAAGCCGGCTTAGGCATATTTATGTAGTCCTTAACTTTGATCCAAGGCGTGTATGAGTAAACCGTTATGATTTTTCGAAAATCGAAGGCTTCAGTTGATCCTTTAATCTCATATCTAGCTAGAACCGGGCCTTTCTCTATCATCCTTATGGTGCTCTTCGCTTCAGACGTGTCGATCCATACTTTCTTATCTCCCACGAATGCCCTAAGTCTCGCCGCCACTTTCCCATCCGCTATCAGTTGCTGACCCGTATCTGCAAG
>QMXE01000075.1 GCA_003661975.1 Candidatus Bathyarchaeota archaeon | reverse complement strand
GCCTTCTTCACTGATTATGTCATGCTTATTATAGCCCAGATAATGGGTGGTATGGGAGAAGGAGCTGGAGCTGGACAACCCTCAGTCTCTGGATTAATCGCCGATAAGACTACTAAGGAGTCCAGGGTTAAGGTCTTCACGATCATAGCCCTTGTAAGTTCGCTCATGGATATTTTAGGTTACCTATTCGGGAGCTTACCGAAGCATCTACAGCCATTACTGCTAATCGAAGAGGTTGAATCTTTTAGGCTGATCTTTCTGATATGCGCCTTCCTATCATTCTTCTCCTTCATCTTCATCCTCCCTATCAGGGAGGAGAAGCCTGAAATAAGCAGAGAAGCCGAAAGATCATTTCTTCCAAGGAAGTCGGTAGCGATTATATCGCGGTACTCATTCGTGAGGGCAATTGGAGGGTTCGGCTTTGGAATAACTGGGGATCTCATCGGACCATGGTTTAAGATAAGATTTTTGATGGGCGAGGAGGTTTTAGGGCCCATCTTTGCTATCTCAAGATTCACATCCACAATCTTATACTTCCTGATCTTTAGGGTTAAGGGGGAGATCGATGAGGTGAAGATGATTTTCTTCAATAGGATTATCTCGGCCGCCGCCATGCTCCTTATACCATTCACTCCCAGCTATATTGTATTCTCGCTTCTCTTCGCCATCTATAGGGCCTCGCTGTTAATAACCGTGCCCATCAGACAATCCTTCATTGTGAGCATAGTTGATCCTTCAGAGAGAGCGTCGGCCGTTGGATTCAGCAACTTCGCGTGGATGAGCCTTAGATCCCTCTCTCCTGCGATAGGCGGGTACATCATGCAGAACATAAGCATGCCATTGGCATTCATAATTGGAGCTACCATGACAGGATTGAATGGAGCCTCATATCACCTCATGTTAGGAGGCAAGAGAACCGAGAGATCATAATGGTAGGAGACAAATTTTTAATCCCGGCATCTTAATGATTCAGTAGTTAGGAAGATAATTGATGGATGAACAAGATGGTTCTTAGGGTATTCAATACGCTTGGAAGGAGAAAGGAAGAGTTCATCCCCCTCAATCCAAGTGAGGTTCGAATGTATGTTTGCGGACCGACAGTTTACGATTATATTCATATAGGGAATGCAAGGGCATTTGTTGTAGCCGATGTTGTTAGGCGATACTTGAAGTATAAGGGCTTTAAGGTCAGGTATGTCAGCAACATAACGGACATCGATGATAAGATGATAAATAGGGCTAAAGAGATGGGGATAAGCATTCAGGAGCTAGGCGAGATCTACAGTAACGCATACTTCGAGGACATAGACAAACTGAACATTGAAAGGCCTGACGTTACGCCACGTGCAACCCAGCACATCCCCGAGATGATAGAGGCGATCGAGACTCTGATCAAGAAGGGATACGCATACGTCGTCGACGGCGACGTATACTTTGACATTTCAAGATTCGAGGAGTATGGGAAGCTGTCTGGAAATAGGGCTGAAGCCCTAGAGATGGGCGCCAGAATAGAGGTTAATCCGAAGAAGAGGAACCCAGCCGACTTCGCCTTGTGGAAGGCTTGGAAGCCTGGGGAGCCTGGATGGCATAGCCCTTGGGGAAAGGGGAGACCTGGATGGCACATTGAATGCTCAACCATGGCTCAGAAGTATTTAGGTGAGACTATAGATATTCACATGGGAGGAAAGGATCTCATCTTTCCGCATCACGAGAATGAGATTGCGCAGGCTGAGGCTATTACCGGAAAGACCTTTGCGAGGTATTGGCTACATAACGAGTGGCTTACTGTTGGAGGCGAGAAGATGTCAAAGTCCCTCGGCAACTTCATAACAGTCAGGGATGCCCTTAAAATGTGCAGTCCGGAAGTCCTGAGATTCTTTCTGATATCAGCCCATTACAGAAGCCCACTAGACTTCAATGAGAAAGCCCTAAAGAATGCAGAGAGAAGGCTTGAGAGGCTGATAAACGCAGTAGAGAGGCTTCATGATCTTCCCGAAAGGGAAGATGAGACGGCTGAGGATAGGAGGCTACTCTTGGAGATTGAGAATGGAAAGAGAAAGTTCGAGGAGGCTATGGATGATGACTTCAACACTCCATTGGCTATCTCGGCTTTGATAGGCATGGCAAAGGCAATAAACAGCTATGCGGACGTTAATGAGAAGATTGAAGGAAGGATCAAGCGGAGAATCCTAAAGATATTCACGGATCTCCTTGAAGTTCTCGGAGTTAGGTGGGAGGCTGAGATGGAAGTATCCTACGGCAATAGGCTTCTTAAGGATTTGATTAGCATACTCATTGATGTAAGGGACGAGTTGAGAAAGAGGAGGGACTGGAAGATCGCTGATAGAATAAGGGACAGACTGAGAAGCATCGGCATAATCCTCGAAGATACGCCTAAAGGAACAAAATGGAGGATCAGTAGGAAGTAGAGGGGATTTTGGACTTGATCTAGGGTTTCACATAGAAGTTTATGGAGCATAAAAATTAACATAAAATTAGCCATCAGTTTTGATTGGGCTGAACACAAAAAAAGGGAGAGGTGATTTTTAGCTTCTCTTCCTAAGGGCTACTGCCAAGGTTACGAGGACAAGTATCAGCGTTATGACGCTTACTCCTATGCTGGCGTATACTAGAGAGGTCATTCCTGATATTGTAGCCTTCAAGTCCTTAATGGAGTCTGACAGGCTACTTACGGCCTTAGAAGTCTCCTTTGCCGTATCAGAAGTTATCTTCGCCAAATCTGATACTTTACTCACAACATTTGATAGACCGCTCACTGCATCGAATAGTCGACTCACAGCCTCCGAGGTTCCCTTCGCCGTGCTTAATATACTACTCGTAGTATCTGATATTGACTTTAGTATCGCAGGGGCTGGAGGCGTGAATGTCGCCTTTCCCTCTTTAACGAGTCTCTCGGCGTCATCTTTGGGTATGACCATTACCTCTCCAGCCTTGTATGGACCATAGGTCTTCCCGTCAACTCCAGTGAATGCAGGAATATCAGTCTTAGCATATGCTGTTAGATAGGTGACTATTTTCGGCAGAGTGACTGGAGGCGTGAATGTCGCCTTTCCTTCCATAACGAGTCTCTCGGCGTCATCTTTGGGTATGACCATTACCTCTCCAGCCTTGTATGGACCATAGGTCTTCCCGTCAACTCCAGTGAATGCAGGAATATCAGTCTTAGCATAGGCGGTCAAGTAGGAAACTACGGGTGTTGGAGCAGCAGCTGCCTTTGAGGGCCTGAGCAGACCTGAACCAATCATAAATCCATATACGAATCCTGGATTGTTGCCCATCTCAATCTGGAAGTCCTTTGCTGCCATTAGGACGCTCCATCCAAGTGCACAATCAACCCTTTCAATGTTGAATGTGTTTGCCCATTTCTTCTCATGCAGCTGGAGAACCGGCAGGTAATGATTGGTTATGTATGCAAGAGCCTTCGTTAATTCGACTGCCTCCTCCTTAGGCAGGGTTTGTCCGAGCTTCTCAGCCAGTTCGGTCGCATTCACCTTTCCTGAATACTTTGATACTCCCTCTGGAACCTCAACTATTGGACTGAAGTGTAATCCGCCAACGCCTACTGTATAGTCGTAGTAGAATCTGTGGTAGCTGTCCCATGGATAGTAGGTGCCGTATGTCCAGAAGTCTATTGCTAGGTCGAATGCACCCTTCTCTCTTATCGTCGTACCCCACATTCCCCAGTCTAACTCTACGACCTTGGCGTCTATGCCGAATCTCTTGAGCTGTGTCGCTATATTCTCTGCTCCCGGAACCCATCCGGCCCACCCGGCCGGCACGTGGATGGTCACAGAGAACCTCTTGCCGTCAGGAGTGTACCATAGGCCATCCTTCTTTGCGTATCCGGCCTCCTTCAATAGCTCTTCAGCCTTATCTGGGTTATACTCGTATTTGTCTATCCACTTTGCCAGCCAGTCCTTCGGTAGCCAGTTATAGACGTCTGACGGTGAGATGCAGACTGGCCACTCAGCCCGTGTGACGCTCTCCGGTCCCCACTCAACAGCGATCTTGCAGTACTCCACCCGGTCTATTGCGTATGCTATTGCCTGCCTAACCTTCAGCGGGAACTTCTCACAGTTAAAGTACAGTGCATGTCCATGCAGCCATGGACCAGACGGAGCCCAGTATCCAGGCTTCTTCGATACTGTTTCATAGCATGTCTGTGAGAGGCCAGTCCATGTATAGTCGAATTTGCCCGCCATTATCAGCGGCCAGCTCGCTGGGTCACTTATTCTTCTGTACCAGTGTATCTCATCGAATTGGGCTCCTCCGCCAAATTTGTACTCATACTTGCCTACTTTCAGCGTCCATGTTACTCCTAGATCCTTCACCCAGTAGTGATCTCTCTTCTCATATACCCATTCGGTGTCCGTGTAGGACTTATAGACGTAGGGTCCAGTTCCAATGTACTTGTCGGGCTTGTATTCCTTAAGTTCCTCTAGGAGCTTATCCGTGTCAACATCCTTCAGCGGTATTGAACCTGGAACTTTCAGTCCTGGAGCAAACTTTCCATACTGCGTATATGGGACTATTGCTCTGCTTAGAATCCAGAAGCCCAAGGCCCAGGGAGGAGCCGTCTTCTTCAGGTAGAATATCACCGTGTAATCATCTGTGGCTTCTATCTTAGGCGTAAGCTTCCATATTGGCCACCACTTCCTGATCCATCCCCAGATCCAATATGTGGTTAGGACATCCTTGGCCGTGAGTTCTTTGCCGTCGCTCCACTTCACTCCCTTCCTAAGTTTCACTATCACCTTAATGTAGTCTCCAGCCGGCTCCTTCGTCATGCTTTCAGCCAGCCATGGGTAGAACTTGCCCTCTCCTCTGCTATAGTAGAATAGTGGCTCGAGTATCAGGTAGCTTGGAAGGCTTGAGAAGAAGGCGTTATAGCTTCGCATGGTCGGAGGTGGCTCGCAGGGCTGAAGTATTCTCATCACAGTCTTCTTCTGAGCTAGTGCAGGCGGTGCTACAGCGAAGGTTGGCGTAGCCAGCAACAGAAGAACCAAAAGAACTATAGCAACTCTTCTCATTTTATTTCATCCCAACATAAGAGTTGCTCTTATTTACTTAAATAATTTACGCTTTATTCTGTAAATTATCTTGCGAGGAAAACACTTCAATAAATTTAATCTTTTCCAGTTCATTCTATTTGCTTAAAGAGTCAATTTAAGGCTCTTTTGCTGATACTATATCATCAGGACGTTTACATTCATGAATCTAACTATCAAAAAACATACTATTAAAACACAGAAAAATGAATACTTTAAGCCAGAAAGGTTTAATCGGAATGGGTGTTCTAAAAATGTGATAAGTTATGATACAAGGTTATGGCTCCGTAAGGAATAGATATAGAGAGGCTATAATTGTTAATCCACTGATGACTGGCGGCTTACTTCCAAGTGATGTTCAGGAGAGAATAGTTGAGAATGGCTGGTTAAGCGTTGGATACTCTGTATGCTTCGACTGCATTACGGGTCAGTCTAGCTTGATAACTAAGCCTCCCATAAGAGACTTCTTAGCCGATGTAGCCGAGTTTCTCGGAGGAGAAATCGCCTATCACACCTTCGGCTGTAGGGCAGCTCAGTTCGCAGTTATGAAGACAATAAGTGATTATTTGCGGAGTAATGGGGATAGGAAGCACGCGGGAATCGTTTTGGCCGATTCGCTATGTCACTATACGACTATCATAGCGGCTGAGCTATCCGGACTCAGAATAGAAGAAGCACCGAACACTGGATCTCCAGAATATAAAATTTCAGCTGAAAACTTTCAGCGTAAGATCGAAGATATCAAGGATAGGACTGGAAAGTATCCGTGTCTCATAGCTGTTACCCATGTTGAACCCTATCATGGCAATTTGAATCCAGCCGAAGAGATCGGTAAACTAGCCGAAGAATATGAAATACCATACATGGTGAACGCTGCCTATACCGCCGGCATAATACCACTAAGCATGAAGGATCTACATGCTGACTTCCTAACTGCATCAGCTCATAAATCGATGGCATCTCTCGCTCCTCTAGGCTTCCTAGTAACGCTGAGTGAATGGTCTAAGAGGCTACTTAAGTTCGCGGGCGCTAAGACAGCATTGAAGAGTAGAATATTAAGGAATAAAGTTCCAGTCTTATTTGGCTGTAGTATAGGCGGAGCCCCATTAATATCCGCCATGTACTCATTTCAGCATGTCGTCGATAGAGTGAAGAGGTGGAATGAGGAGCTAGAGAAGACCCGATGGTTCATACGTGAGATGGAGAGGTTGGATGGAGTCAGCCTCATCGGAGAGAAACCGCATAATCATCATCTAATGCACTTCGAAACTCCAATCTTCTGGGAGATATCCAATCATCATAAAAGGAGAGGATTCTTCTTGGCTGAGGAGATGATCAAGAGGGGGATCGTTGGGCTTCAGAGGGGCATGAGCAAGCATATAAAATTGTCAATATACGGCCTTGAATGGGAATGCGTCAAGAGGATTAGGGATGCATTCTTCGAGATCGCCGAGAAATACGTTAAGAAATTCAATCTCAAATACTCCGTCTAAAAAGAGCCTTGTCGTCCATGTCCTATTGAGTGGACTCAACTGTTCTAAGGCATAGAATAATAAGGGGGTATAAACTTAAGCCTTAGCCGATGGAGATTATGAATCATAAACAAGCAGCCATTACGATCCCTCTGATCGCAGTAATCTTGGCCTCAGCGTATCTACTAATATCCTACAGAGCCCCATTAAGCGGCGAAGACCTGATTAGATGCCCCAAGGATGGAAGCCCCTACATCTGGACTCCGATAGGCACGAGAAGCGAGAATTTCCTATGGAGATGCTTAAAGTGCGGCTACACTTGGAGGAAGACCTATCCTGACAATATATATCAGCGCTGGCTTAGATCTTCATTAAAGCCAGATTTCATCAGAGACTATACTCTTCTATATTTGAAATGCATACGCCATCTGGAGATTCCGGATCCGCTTACGCTC
>QMXE01000074.1 GCA_003661975.1 Candidatus Bathyarchaeota archaeon | reverse complement strand
CTTAGCCTCTCTGATTTTTTCCGCGATCTTCTCTCTGAGCTCTGTTGCATTCTTAACTCCGAGGTTCAGCAGGATTTCAGTGACATTTACTCCCGCCGCCCGAGCGATCCCAATTCTATCAATGACGTTCTCTCTGAACCTCCCAATTATATGTAAGTAACGATTTATCCTCTCCCTGATCTTCGAGGATGCCTTCTCTCTTAAGTGGGCATATAACTGCTTGATTATCTTGTTTGCCTCGACGAGTCTACGTGATACTTCACTGACGTTTCCCTCGGCCAGTAGCCTCTTAGCCTCAGTAATATTTAGGTATCTCTCCGCTTTCTCGATGAGTTGAAGGTCTTCTTCGCCTATTAAAGACTTTATTTTCTCGAGTCTCATCAATGATCGTTTCATCGCTACTATGAGGCCGCCCGCTCTTCCCTCTTCCCCCACGCCTTGAACCTTCATGATCATCCTGTGAATTGCGATGAATACATCCCTCAATTTCATAAGTGCCTCCTTCGCTAGGCTAATGGCTCCTGAATAATCATTTGCACTTAGCCTCTTTGAGGCGTTATCTATGAGTCTTCTGGCATCCTCAAATGCTGATATGTTACCCTCCAGATCGTCAATGAGATCTGCATTCTCCAGTTTCTCCAGAATGATAGCGTCATTTTGAATCTTCTTTATGAAGCCTTCTATGCGTAGGGCTGTTCGATTTGCAACCTTGATAATCATTTCAGCTCTTTTCTGCAATTTAATAGAGGGCTTTTCGTCTTTTTCTGTGATATTTTCGGCTACTAGAAAACTTACGGGCATAACTGATGTTAGGAGTAGCGATATCATTAATGCGATAGCCGCTGTTTTAAATTGCTTCAAATTCAATCACCATCAGAATGTTCAAGAAAACTGAAAGATAAGGAATATCGTGGGAAGATCGTTTCAGTATGTTTCAGAATTATTCGATTGATTCATAGAGCACCCTCCCCGTTGAGTCTCTCGGCTTCGGTATACTCAATAGATGTGCTATTGTAGGAGTCACATCCGTTAGGTAAATAGGCCGCTTCACATATCCCAACCTTCTAATTCCCGGACCCATCATAGCGAATACTGATGGTATCATGTATTTCCCCGTTCTGGTTGATGGTAGATAATATGCGTGTGCGCCAAATACCCTCGTGGCGTCATAAATCTTACCTTTAACTATGAGTTCAGGCGAGATCTTCGATGTGTTGAGCACTGATATATCCCCATCAAAGAGTTCGTATGGAGGATTGAGGAAGTAAATTACGTCGCCTATTCTGTCGCCCTTTAGTCCCATGAATGCAGCATCATCCCTTCTTAAAATGAGGGAGAATGGTCGTTCCCCTCGTTCATCCCTTACACTGCTGAGTACATCTATGATCATATCTACGACACTGTTGTATTCGCTGGGCTTAACTATGCCCGTTGGGTCTCTACCTTCAAGATTTACCCATATGAAGGGAGGCTCCATGTAGGGGAAGGCGAGGGTTCTATTCCAATCGACGGTGTATGTTCTTCCATTCCATTTGTAGGCTAGAAGTCCAGCGTCCATTAGGATCAATGCGATATTTACGACGCGGCTTGCCGGCACCGCTCCATGATCAGAAACTATCATCACAACATCATCTTCATCCGCGACGTTCTCCAGCATGTCTCCTACAAACTCGTCTGCTATCTTATAGCCCTGCCTAACAGCCTCCTCTACATTCTCCTCATCTCCACTTAGAATGCCCTCATGAAAGGCTGCATATCTATGATTCAGATCATCGAATATGTGGAAGTGCAAAAAGCATATTCTCCAGTCCATCCTCGACTTGAGATACCTACATATCTTAACGATGCTTTTAGCTTCCCTGACGTACGCGACGATTCTATCTTTCTCTTTACCGAAGATGACGTATGGAACCTCCTCCAGCATGGGCTCAGCATGTATAAGCGAATTTAGGATGAGCTTCTCTCCTATCTCCTCAGGTATGGTCCACCCCCTGACATTTAGGATCTCACTTCGGATCACCCTAACGTTTGATCCATCCTCAGAAGCTTCTACGAGCTTAAGTTTAACCATACACTCCAGTAATCCATGAGATGTGTCAAGTTTAATTCTAAGCCATTCACTCCACTCATCAAGTCCAGAGACGCACATCCCCTCATTTGTCTCCACGACGATCGTATCGTATCCTCTGCCTTCCGAGTCCACCAAGAAGACCCTTTGAGTTTTCGGCCTTCTTATAAATCCGCCTTCCATTGGAACTTTTATCTCTAGGATTGGACTGTGAGATTTCATATCTGGAGGATTATCAATTCTCCTTGTGCTTAGAGAGTATGTCTTAGGAGGCGCTATGCTGCAGGGCTTAGATGTGGGGGTCGGCCATGATAGGAGTATGATCGATCCATTTCTGAGATTATCTCCCCAGCCCACTGGATAATTCAAAATAAGAGTTGGCATTCCCATTCTATCAGCCACATCCCACATGTATTCTGCCTTACAATACGCTGCGAGTTGACTTCTACTCCTCATTTCCAAGCCGAGCTCAAATGGCTCTCCTGGAATATGCATATAAAAGCTCGTTGCTCCATGAACTCCAGTAGGAGCTCCAGTAGCTATTGTGGTCCAATTAGTTGGAGTGTCGCATGGAGGACATGGGTATGCTTCATAAAACGCTCCATCCTCGATGAATCTTCGGATGTTCGGCAGGAGATCCTCCTCAATATACTTCTTCATTAACGTGGGGATCGCTCCATCTAAGCCTAAAACTAAGATCCTCTTAGGCTTCATGATGGCTTCGCCTCAAACCGAATGAACTATCTCTATTTGGATGCCGAAAGGCAGCCAATCTATACTTGCCGAAGTTATATAAAGAATTTATTTGAGCCATGCAGATATTATGGTGGGTGAATCTCTTGGAGCCATCAATTATGATTGGCGTATTTTCAGAGTTGGAGCCAATCGACGCCATAAGGAGACTTGCAGATATTGGATGGAGAAACTTCGAATTTTACTCGGAGCATCTGGCGATTCTAGATAAGCGTGAAGATCCAGAGGGCGAGTTTTCGAGAATTAGGGATCTCTGTGAAAGGATGGATCTAACAATCGGAGCCATGCATGACACTTCATTCTCTGTGAAACCCGAACGCGTTATGAGATGGGCTAAGATCCTCGGAGTTAAATGGATAGTAATTCATCCTATAAGGGCCGATATGACGTTGAATGAGGATGAGGCTAGACAATGCAATCTTAACATGCTTCGCGAATGGATCAAGTTAGCACATAAATTTAAGATTGGAATAGCAATTGAAAATATGCATGACAGGATACCTGGAGTTCCCGGTAGGAGATCCTTTGGCTCAACACCTTCAGATCTATTATGGCTTATTAGAAAGGTAGATTCGAGTTTCGTCGGCGTCTGTTGGGATACATGTCATGCCTACGTTCAGGGACTCGACCAGTATCGTGCGATAAAGGCTATAGGCGAATATTTGGTCCATACGCACATGAACGATAATATCTCAACCGAGGAGGAGCAGCACTTAACGATCTTTGAGGGGAAGGTTGATTGGGAGAGTATTCTGAGGGCTCTGAAGGAGATCGATTATAAAGGGCTCTTTAACATTGAGGGCGGATTCTCAATTAGTAGACTTCCCCTTTCACTTAGAGACTTGAAGCTCCGTTATCTCCTTAGACTTGTTGAGGAGATGATCTCAAGCCTATAAACCAAGATCAGAGCTATCATTTTTTATTGTATCGAGGCGATTATAATTTTAGAGGAGGCGAGGATCAATGGATTCCGAATTAGAGGTGAGATTGATATTCGCTAAGCCTACAGACTATTGGCTTTCAGAGAAGAAGGTGGAGCGGGGTTACTGGGGATTCGTCAGATGCCGCGAGGATTATGAGCAGGAGAAGGCGTCCGTAAAGCGGCAATTTAAAGATATGATTCAAAATTTAAGGGATGGGGGTATCAGCATAGAACTCCTGCCCGAAATCGAGATCCAAAATATAAATGACCTATTGAGGAGCATTGATGAAATAGAAGGATCGGATGTAAATATTATCTTGGTGACATTCCCCATAGGCTGGAGGAGCCTAGGAGATATTATATATGGGATCGTCGCGGCCTCTAAGTATGCTATATTTTTCGATAAGTTTAAACCGAACACTTATGCAGGGACGCTATTCACGCCTCCAGCCTACCAAATGCTAAAACGGCATGAACTCGCAAACAATGTTTTCCTCGTTGAGGGAGATGTAGAGAAGCTTAAGGCAATTTTAAGAGCAATATACGGCTTAAAAAAGATCTCATCGGCCAAGCTCATTTGTGTAGGACCTATGAATCCCGCATTTGGAGGATGGATGACATTCAAGAAAGGAACGGAGATCTTCGGCTTTGAAACGAAATTTTATACATATGAGGACTTTGTAAAGGACTTTAAGAGCTTCCTTGAGGACGAAGATAAGCGGAAAAAGGCAATGGAGATCGTTAATAGATTCGTGTCTAAAGCCATAGAGGTTATAGAGCCAACAGAGGAGAAGCTCCTAAGAGCAGGAATATATTACTTGGTTTTAAAGAAATATCTAGATGAGAATGGAGCTGACTGGGTATCCGTGAACTGCCTAAGTGAACTGCTAGAGGAGACCAAAGCCACTCCATGCCTAGCATTCTCGATTCTCAATGACTCTGGGGTAACAGCAACTTGTGAGGCCGACCCGACAGCCATGATCCTACATTACATTGTGCAACGGATCTCAGGTAAACCAGCGTTCTTTAATGATCCGACAGTAAACGAGAAGGATGGAACGCTTATCCTAGCGCATTGCACATCCCCAACAAAGCTTTTGGGATATGATAAGCCAGCATTCCCATATCAGATTAGGACGCATCATGAAACAAATTACGGTGCCACTCCAAAACCGATCTTCAGTAAAGGAACAGTGACGATAGCAGGGCTCTCATTCGACCTAGATAAAATGCTAATCGTGAGAGGCAAGGTTATTGGAACGCCAGATCTAAGGATATGTCGATCCCAAGTAGAAGTGAAAGTGAAGGATCCAACAGGTATACTCGAGGATTGGCAGGGCTTCCACTGGATCCTAGTCTATGGAGACTATGTTAAGGAGCTACAGGCAATCTGCAAGGTGAAGGAAATAAAGCCTATTATCTATGCATGATTGAACTTTGAGAAATTCTATATTCTTAATGGATATCTTCCATATCTTCGTCCGGTCTCAACCAATGCTAAGCAATTCTCTAATTTGCAGTCAGTATACCACGAGTTGCTCGATGTGAGAATGTATCCTCCTCCAGGAGAGGCAACCCTCAGGCACTCCATCGTCTCCTTAATTATCTCCTCCCTGTCCTTAGTAGCTAGATTATCAACCGAAACATTACCCATTAATACTAGGCGATCGCCATACTCCTGCTTAACCATGCCTATATCTACTCCTGCGCTTGGATCAAGAGAGTGAATTCCATCAACATTTGCGATTTCAATAAGCCCTTTAAGAAGTGGAACGACGAATCCATCCGTATGCTTAATGAACTTAACACCCATCTTATGTGCGGCTTCAACCTCCCTCCTCAGATTCGGAAAGATTATCTCATCAAAATATTTGGGTGAAACCAAAGGTCCCCTCTTCTCCGCTAAGTCTCCACTCTGAATAATAAGTTCAGCTCCAGCCTCTATCAGTTGTTTAATTACCTTTATGTTAAACTCGGTAATCTCCTCTATTACACGCGCGATCTCCGCTGGTTTCTCAAATAAGAGCTGACAGAACCTACTTGGCATGAATATTTCCCATGCGAGGGCAAAAGGCGACCTTACGCTTCCAGCAACCAGCATCTCTCCATCCTTAATTCTATTTACAATATTCGTTATCGCATTCATTCTTCCGGAAGCCTCCGGGTCAGGGAGAGGATGCTCCTTCCAATCTTCAATACTCTTTATCGTCGTGCCTACTGGAATAGAAGTTTCTGTAATCGGGTCTATCTTGCAGATTCTGCCCCACTCATCCACTATTGACCCATCCGGCAGAACTTTAGGCCTCCAATCCTCTGGATGAGCAACTCCGCAAACGATCAAATCAAAATTTAACTTTCTATAGCATTTTAATGGGTCGTTCGCTCCAGCTATTGCCCTTACATGACGCGGATCTACGCCTAGCTCAGTTATCGGAACCCTATCAGGTTCCTCAAAGTCTAAGGTTGCTAGGACTCTTTCTCTGCCCTTCATTTATCAGCTCCCCTAACCCATCTTTCGGCTATATTAACTGCGTCAACCGCATCCGCTCCATAAGCGTCAGCCCCTATTTCCCGAGCGTATTCAGGAGTCACAGGCCTACCTCCAATCATAACTTTCACCTTATCCCTCAACCCCTCCTCCTTGAGCTTCTCTATAACCTCACGCATGTGAGGCAAACCTACAGTTAATAGGCATGACATAGCGAGGATATCGGGCTTTTCCCTCCTAACGGCGTCAATGAACTTCTCAGCTGATACGTCGACGCCTAAATCGATCACTTCAAATCCGGCGGAGCTCAGCATCGCTATCACAATGTTCTTTCCGATATCATGCAGATCTCCCTCAACCGTTCCAATCACAATCTTCCCCCTTGAAATTTTCCTTTTCGCCTTAAGATGTGGTCTGAGCATATTCGTAACTTCACTTGCCAGATTACCGGCTAGAATTAATTCCATCAGAAAGTATTCGCCGGATTCATATTTCCTTCCAACCTCATCCAGTCCTTTACTTATGCATTCTAAGATCTTCAGTGGATCAATGTTTAAACTTAAGGCTTTCTTAACCTTCTGCTCTAATTCATCTGCATGGGCAATATTGGCTATTGCTACCCTGATCTCCTCCAAGATATTCTCTCTCAATCGAGATGCACCGTAAATTTTAATTAGAAGTAACCCTCGATAAAAATGTACTGCCGAACATAATCGAATTCTACCTAAATATCACAGTTTTTTGAGCCGCTAAAAACTCAATATCCTCTCATGAAGGCATAT
>QMXE01000073.1 GCA_003661975.1 Candidatus Bathyarchaeota archaeon | reverse complement strand
TATGGATGCAATGCATGCTCTCGGGCATATTTACATTCACGTTAAATGCTCCATCCATTCGAGGATTGACGCTCGGATTCATATTCGGAGTCTGTTTACTCCTCGTAACATATATTGGAAATAATGCTACACGCCGCTGGATTATGCGTGGAGATTCCCTTCTGAACATTAAGAGGGTGACCTTCCTTTCATTTATCTCAAACATAATCCTGTCAGTCTTTATAATCATTGACATTTCCATCTCAAGGACATGTGGCTTAGGAAGCGTGCCTTTTAAGGCGTCATCATTTGGGATCTTCTGCTCATTACCGATTAGGATCTTAGCATTCAAGTCTCTCTCGTTCCTAAGTCCATGGAGAGCATATGCTTCATCTCTTCTCCAGCCTATGATGTTCTTAGCGGCATTCTTGATTCCGGATCTTCTGCCATTCAGGCGGGAATGGAACATTCCATTTGAGATAGCCGCATCAACGCTTTTCGCCATCCTAGCGACAAATCTGCTCATTAAGATACTGAATAAAGTCGGAATCGAGAGGGTAGGGATTCCATCCATAGTGCTGGCCAGGGCCTTCTTCGCGAATTGGATGGAGGGAATATCTGAGCCCATCGAGGAGATATTTGAGCATCTCAGCATAAAATCGAACGTTAAGGTTTCAATGCTCGCGTTTAAGTCGAGTGATGGAATAAAGGCGATAATGGTAATTCCAGAGATCCATCCGGGGCCATTCAAAAATGTCGGAAGCAGCTACATTCCAAGCATGATTAAGGAGGCATTGGAAGGTAAGTTCAGGTGCGTAGTTTCAGTATTACATGGGATCTCAGGACACGAATTGGATCTAGCCTCCCAATCTGAAAATTTGAAGGTGATCAACGCGATACTTAAAGCGGAATTTAAGGATTTCAAATGTGAGGCGTCGCGTTTCATACGCTTATGCAAAGAGGGCGTAACGGTTAATTGTCAAGT
This sequence comes from Candidatus Bathyarchaeota archaeon, assembly GCA_003661975.1. GTDB lineage: Archaea > Thermoproteota > Bathyarchaeia > Bathyarchaeales > DTEX01 > B63. Next base: position 6,115 of record QMXE01000073.1, on the reverse strand, counting down.
TTTCGGCGGATTCCCTCTACTTATAATTACGCTTGCACCAAATACGATGGAGGATCTTCCCATCGAACTCAGAGAAGCGATAATATGCGAGGCTAAAAAGTTCGGTTTTAAATCAGCTCTACCAGCAGATGCACATAATAGTCTAAGCGGATCATTTGATGCGGAGAAGGTAAAGCAGCCAATCCTTGATGTTATCCGCTCAGCTCTAAAGGAAGCGTCTTCCGCTTCAACTTCGAGATTTAAGATTGGAGCGGCCAGCATAATTCCAACTGAATTTAGCATAGAGGATGGAATGGGACCGGGAGGGATAAGCGTTATAGTAGTTGATGTCGAGGAATGCAGAACTGCTTACATCGCTATTGATGGCAACAATATGGTCTCTGGACTTAGGGAGAAGATCCTCTCAGAGATTAAGGATTTAGGTATAGATTACGGAGAGGTTATGACGACTGACACTCATGCAGTAAATGCCGTTGTTTTGAGCAGTAGGGGATATCATCCCATCGGAGAGGTTATAAGCCATGAAAGGCTGATGAAGCATATTCGAGGATGCATAAAGAAGGCCATTAGAGAACTTGAACCTGCAGAAGCATCCATATGTGAGATAGAGATACCAGACGTGAAAATTATAGGCGAAAACCAAATAAATAATCTCTGCGCGACCACAAATGAAACTTTAGAGAAGATGAAGAAAGGCTCACTTGTAATCTTTCCCATATTCGCTTTAGCGCTGTTATTTCTTTTGGTTTTCGCTATTTGATCGATGGATTTAAAAGGAAGAAGGGAGGACAATACATAAGCGTCCAGAATGAACTTGAAGGAGAAAATTTGATGTCTGAAGAAAGCCATGTCCTAATAGGTAAGAAGCCAGTTATGAAGTATGTCTCCGCCTGTATGGCATCCTTCAACGCCGGTTCAAAAAGAGTAGTTCTAAAGGCTCGTGGGAAGGCGATTAGCAGAGCAGTAGATGCAGCTGAGCTCCTCCGCCGAGTATTCATGAAAGATGTGGAAGTTGAGAAGATAGAGATAGGAACAGAGGAAGTTGAGAGGCAGAATGGAATCAAACTGAACATCTCAACCATGGAGATCTCACTGATAAAGAAGTAAGCCTCATCGCTTCCTGAATGTCGTATTTCCAGCCGCTTCGCTGCCTCCAAGCCTTGAAGGTAGATTAGAGAGTATAGTAGCCTCGACCGACCCGTCAATGTGGATTTCAAGATTACCGTTTAAGTCTCTACGCACCTTTGCTCTGAAAACCTCAATGTGATCACCGACCTTTAAATCTGAAAGCTCATCCACCTTATTATTCCATAAAACAACTATTATTTTTCCAGTTCCATCATCCACGCGGATCCTCCTCACTTTACCGGATGTATTATCCTCTCGAGTGAAGGTATTTATGGGAAATATTTCGGTCACAACTCCGAGGATGTTCACCCTAACCTCAGAATCTCCGATCTGATTGATCCGCCTCAAGAATTTATGGAGAGAAGGAAAGTCATCCTCGGATATATCAGGAGGGGAAACCTCGATCTCACCTCTTAAGCCAACATTTAATTCTACATTACCATCATATCCCTCACGTGCATAACCATGCGAGATCTTAATGATCTTACCTAGAATCTCGGATGGTTCAAGCATATCCGCTTTTTCTCCCCAAACGACAACTCTAAGTATTCCAGTTTCATCAGCGATGTATAGGCTTCTCATTTTTCCGCTTTCACCACTTGACTTCATGAATATACGTATGGGATTAACATGCAAGACCCGACCAGCCGTTGTGACATCATTTAATCCAGAGATTATATTTCGTATGGCCGTTCCCTTTGCCAATGAGAACCCAGATATTTCTAGACCTAGTTCTGCTGCGACGGCCCTCGCCGCGCTTTCAACGGTCAGAAACCCCCTCGATTCTCTGATCTTCCTGTTGATCAATTCGCGAATCTCATCTCTCGTAAGATCCTTTCTGGATGACAGGATCTTCATGATTATTTCATCAGCGGACATCGTATATTCATCATAATGGAGCATTGATAAAAGCTTATTTGAGTCGAATTAATACTTCCATTTGGGATGAAAGTTGCCGATGCAGTCGCCACTAATAATTTTGGGGCTTACTCTGATAATTATCGGATTTCTAATCTCATTTTTAGCCGTTCTCATAATGTTCATTAGAGCCTACCCATTCAAGGGTAAAACTAGGGGAGGAGGCCTTCTCATGATAGGACCCATACCGATAATCTTTGGAACGGATAAGGAATCCGTGAAGATACTAATTCTCCTCGCATTAGCCCTCATGGTACTAGCGATAATTGTAATTTTCCTCACAGCAGGAACGTAAACTAAGGAGGAGTATCCTCATGAGAAAGACATGTGAAATCTGCGGGAGAAACCCGGCCGTATATGTATGCAGTGAATGTGGAAGAAATGTATGTCCAGAATGTTTTGAGCCAGACGACTGGATATGTTCCATCTGTTATGAAAAAAGACATAATGCATCAGGGAGAGGCCCTTCTATTCCTCATCTCTTACCTACAAACCTTCTAATGATAGGTTTCCTCTTGATATTTCTCGGCGTAATCCTCATGTTCATCGCTGGATTGACTGGAGGAATCTCAGCTTCGTCGGGCCTCATTATCTTCATAGGCCCGATTCCAATAATTTTAGGAGCTGGAAAATATTCCTTACTTGCAGTAATCCTTGCCGTCATATTAACGATTTTCGGATTTATATTGTATATCTTCCTCAGAAGGCAAGGTTTTCGAGGTGAATTATATGAGGAGAAGCCCATATAAGCGGGATATGACATTAATGTGCTTAAGCACTTTTTTTCTGCTTAGAGTAGACTCGCCCCTTTCCTCGCCATAAATCATATAAAAGAATATCATTATGAGCACTATGAGTGTGAGTCCAATTAGCATATTAATTATCATCCCAAAGTATTCTCCAGTGTTCAAGATTCTCAACCCGCAATATTAGTTACCTTAACAAGTATTTAAGATGTAACCTCCCTCCACTCCCTCATAAGTATATCGTAGAATGAGTCTTCCTCTTCGATCGTATCGAATAATCCTAAACTTTCGGCTATTCTCTGCGCTATTAGATGGTAGCAGAGACGAGCCTTACCATCCATAACATTAAAGTAAAAGTCGTCACAAGAGCAGAAATTGGCTGCTGGCATAACTAAATAATCTCTTCTTCTACCAACGACTATCCAGACTATCCTTCCGCTAGGCTTGAATATGTATCTCTTAACTCTTCTTTCATTAACGGCCTTCCATGCATTCAGGAATCTTGAGCCGAAGGTTCTCTTGAGGGTGACTATTTGTTCATCTTCCAATTTACCCTTTCTTTTGGCCTCATTGCAGATGGCATTTAGACATTCAATCTCCGAATTAGCCTCTTTCATTAGCTCTCTCCATTAATTATTTATTCATTCCATTAAATCCGATCCTCGGATATCATCTTAATCTGACCGAGATGGCCAAGGAAAGTTCCATCCAGCAAGTAGATTTCAGCTTTGTTAAAGTCTATGCTCCCTGAACGTAAAACAGGACCGATGAATCCCTCAAACTTCTCCTTCCTCAATAATCCATAAGTGTTCACCGGTTGACCTCCGAGAAAATCATTAAATGAAGGCATTATAATTAGACTCTCAACTCTAGGCGTTATATTAAGTCTCTCCAATATGTCTTCAAAGTTCTCATCCCCCTCCCGTCTCAGACCGTAGCCTTTAAGCACAGCCTTCGTTAGCATCTTAGAGTTACATGGGGCCTTAACCCAAACTTGGCGTGTTATTCGGAACCCCATAGGATCGCTAAATGTGATTACCGGATGAACATGCCCAATTACTAATGTTCTACAGTTAAGCATCTCCCGTAATGGCCACGTATGACCATGAAAGACTCCAACATCTCCTATTATTATGCCTCTGCTGGGAAGTAGCTCAACCCCGTCTGGTAATAGAGCTTCTATCTCCCCATCATGGTTTCCCGGAACTATCTGAACTCTGCTAATCATGCTGAGGACATTCTCAAAGAAATCTGGCACGTCTCGCCACTCTTCAGCCTCTATCTTCGCGATTGTATGCTTAACATCTCCTAAAATTATAAGCCGATCCGGCCTTTCCGAGAAGATTATCTCCTTAAGCCTCATAAGAAGCCTCTTAGTCTGTGAGGGAATATATATGCCCTCCTCGGCTAGGGAGATCTCCCATCCTATATGAAGATCAGAGATTACTAGAGTTCTCTCGTCTCCATCGTTGATTATCAGAGCTGCATAAGGACTCGCGATCTTCAAACTACATTTTCCAGTCATAACCAAATAGAAAATAATTCCAAAATGATCTGATAAATTTACCTAGGAACGACGTTGTCAATTCTCGATATTATCTGCGAGTATAACTCTTCAGTCGCAGCCGCGATAATCGAGAAACGCTTCAATCTCGTTAGGGGAATCTCCTCGTCATGTTCATCTTCATCAAGAAGGCCGAAGGCTCCTCCAGACTCTCGAAGTATGAGCATGGCAGCCGCGAAATCGAGTGTTCGAATCTTTCCCCGGAGATCAATATGAGCATCCATGACTCCTGAGGCTACATGGCATATCTCGAGGGACGTTGAGCCTAAAGACCTTATTCTTTTAGCTGCCTTCATTATTGGGATTATCCATCCAAGCCTCTCGGGAGTGGAGGAAATGTCAATGCTCACAATCGATTCGCTTATATCAGAAACATTTGAGGTCTTTATTCTCTTTCCATTAAGCCATGCTCCTTTTCCTTTCTCAGCGACGTATAAGTTACCATCAGACAGACTTATTACAACGGCTAATTCTATATCTTTAAGGCTGTCGCTGGATGCCGCTGCTAGTGATGCTGAGGAGAATTTTAATCCCCTGATAGCATTAGTAGTCCCGTCAATAGCATCTACGACCAAATAGTTGTCTGCTTTATCGTCGAACTTAAGAATCCCATTCTCTTCGCCGATAAATATGCATGGGATATTTTTGTCACGGATATATTTGATAACTGTCTCTTCCGCTACGCGATCGATAAGTCTCGTATTATCCCCTCCGAAGCCTCTGCCAACGATTCTTCCGCTATTGCTTGAGCCGAGAAGGGGATGAACCGCACGGTAGATCCTCTTGGCCATTTTAGTTAAAGTCTCGAGATCAATACGGATCATTCAGTTCACCTATAGCCGCTTATGGCATCCAAGAATCCAGATATATTATCCTTTATCGATTGGAGGAATGGATGCTTGATTTTGGTTATGTCTTTTATGTTTTCTAGGCGGGCTATTCGAAAGTAGAGCGGCGGATGAGGATCCCATCCTATCCATTCTTGGATTCTATAGGCGGGGATCCTTTCGTATCTAAGCCTTCTATAGCCTATCTTTTTGAGAGCCTCAGCGAGAACCTCAGGATGGCCGAGTCTAATGGCCGACTCGAGATCAGCCCTTGCCTCAAAGAATTTGGCGATGAAATAGATCAGCGTAAATACCGCTAGGATATAGAGGTATCCGAAGAACATGAGCAGAGGCCAGAAGACGTATACTCTAAGCAAATATTCAGCTGCCGATAATGTGAAGAGCATGAGGGGATCTCTACCTTTTAGGTGGCTGAATTCATGTCCTATCACCCTTAGTATCTCATCTTCCTCCAACTGAACAAGCAGTCCGCTTGTGATGAGTATTATTCCACGGCTTGGACATGGCCCTGAAGCCGCGGCATTCGGGATTGTTATATTTGCAATGACTATCTTTGGGATTGGTAAACCGAACTTCTCAGCTGCCCTCTTAACGATATCATATACATTCACAACCTTAATTGACATGCTATCAGGATTGCATTTGAAGCCATACTTTGAGAATACCTCGCTTACAGTTTCGTAATCAACAGTCTTTCCGAGAGCTATGGTTCTATCGTATATCTCAGCCTTTATCCTCATTAAGATGGATCTATTGAATCTCCGCCTGAAATATTCGTATTCCTCCGGTGAAAGGTGATAGTGAAGTATATGAACTGAGGGCTTCTCGGGAGTTATCTCCCAGCTTCCCATCTTCATGACTATCTTATCTGAGAAGAGAAATATTGCAAATTGCATCATGACGAGAAGGAT
>QMXE01000072.1 GCA_003661975.1 Candidatus Bathyarchaeota archaeon | reverse complement strand
GCTTAAAATAATAGCATTGGCAGGAGAAAGGCACGATCCATGGCAGGTCTGCTCAGGTCACGACCTGGTTATATTTTTATCGATCGGTCTCCAAAATATATTTGGAAATCACAGAGGAAAAAATGTTACTCCTGACGTTGTAGAGGGAATATTAAGAGTCGCTTATGACCATTCACACTTCAGTTTGACCAACCTTCACAACTCGATTAAAACATGGGAAAAAGCAAATCCATCCTTCAAGATCTTGGAGTAATTAAAGATGAATTGCTAATTAATGGTGCTATTATCTTACTCACTTTCCTTTAACCCACCCCTCTACTAACTTCCATCCATATCAATAAATTAGGTCTTGTGGTGGTGTTTATAGTAGTTTCAGGTTTCCTGTTATTTTTTCGATTTCTTCTTCTGGTGCGGGTCCTATGCCGAGTGTTGTGATTGTTCCTGGTGGGATCTCTGTTAGTCCTGCGTCTGTGATTAGGGCTGTTGGAATACTTTTTCTCTCTGCAAGTTCTTTTAATTCGAACATGTCTTCCAGTTTGGGCACACGGAGCACGATCTTTTTCTGCCCGCCGCGTTTCCAGTTCTGTTTTACTGTGGTTGTTGCGTGTTCGTATGCGGTGACTGCTGCGTGTGCTACCTGGACTGCAAGTTTTCCTTTGGATAGTTTGAGGTCGTCGCGTACGATGATGCATTGTTTGTATTCGTTCATCTTGGTCTCCGAGAAATAATGGGGTGTGCGGGGGTTTCAGCCACGTGGAAAGTAGGGTGGTGTGTAAAGAACGTTTCGAGCGTATCTAAAGTTCCAAGCGAAACGAGGAAATTGGGAGAGGGCTTAGACCGAACCAGATATGGCATGTTATACGCACCCGAAGGGTCGAAGCTTTGCGAAGCAAAGCGGAGAGTCGTGAGCAAAAGACATAATACCTATTTTACTTGGCTTCATGCTGTTCTTTAATAATTTGCATAGGAACTCTTGTGCTGTTTGAATAAAGGCTGTTCCTGTATGATTTTCAATAATTTTAAATGCGGCAGTAGCTGATAATGTATGAATACAAGCATGATGAACTGTTAGAACAGCATCTTGTAACTTTTGATCATCTTCAAGCATTTCAATTTTTAAACCGATTTCCTGACACTTGGAGGCAGAAAGATGGCAGGCATGTGATTTTGTTAATGCATGATCGCCCAGCTCTTTTATAATTTTTTCAGCGGATTCATTTGGTTTGGGTTTATCCTTTAGCATTCCTGTAACAAGCCACTCTTTAACCATTTTTTCAGACCACGCAATCGCCTTTTGGGATTCACCTATTAACGTTGGTGTATACTTGGCTATAATTGGTTGCCAAAGAGGAATTTTAATTTGATTTGCTTTACACTCTTCAAATGCTTGTTTGAATTCTTCAATAATTCCATGCGCAGGAATGCCATTTAATTGTGGGTCAATTGGCCCAAGGCTTGATTGTTTTCCCATTAAAATACTATCACAGGCACATGCAATCATAGTACCTGCAGATAATGCCAACTGTGGTACGATCGCTCGAATATTAGTACCAAACATTTTCCGAAGATAATCAACTAATGACTCTGTTGCAGCGCTTTCTCCACCAGGAGTGTGAAGAATAAGATCTAATCCTTTTGAGCGGTCAAGACCATGTATCGTTGTCATAAAACCATTTTTATCATTATCATTTATCCCCAAACCACTTATTCCCTGTTTTTGCAGCCAACCAGAATAATATATAATTACATTTCTTTCAGTAATTTCATGGATCTTTTGAAGATAATTACGCCTAATGATGTCGTGAGTGCTTCCTGATGACTTTATTTCATCTAAAATCTCATTCCAATTCGGCATCTTCGAACCCATCTTTCTTTGATATCACAGTTATTTTATCAATAAGAATGCGATTGATTTTATTGGATTCATCTTTTTGACTATAATCACCCTGAGAAAGGATTTTTTGTCTTTTTATATCTGTGTCTATAGCTAGTTCCTTGAAGAAATCATCTATCTCTTTTTCTTTGAACATTTTTTCACCTCTTTCTTAGTATTAAGTAATACATCATTTGTTTATCACTCTATCTCTCTTTTTGATTGGATCCAGAGGATTCTTAATTTTTCCTTTCCTCAGGATCCTTTCAATAAAGAAAAGGTGTCAGTCTTCTCCCAGTATGCGTTCTTCGTGTTTTTTGTAGACTTCTTCTGTTGCTGTTAGGCATGCTTCGCAGATGTGTCTTGTTTCTTCTGTTGAGTATGGTTGTTCAAAGTTTGGTTTGTTGATTGTTGCTCTGTATAGTGGTACGTCTTTGATTCCGCAAAGATTGCATTTCTTTGCTGTGATCGCTTCGCGTGCTTCGTTTGCTTCGTGGAGGTGGGCTGTGCATGATTCGCACAGTCCTTTCCATGTTCCTGTTGGGTATGTCTTTCCGAATTTTGGCATGAATACTTTGATCGGGCATAGTGTTGGTCTACTTACTCCACATAGGTCGCAATCTGCCATATTTTATTCACCTCATAATCCCATTGTTGTTGCTGCGTTCATCGCCCATTCTAAGAATGGTGCAGGGTACACGCCTATTGCTATAACCACGATAACGGCTACGAGCATTGCGAGTAGGTATGCGCGTGGTTCTCTCAGTGTCTCGCCTGCGGGTGGTAGCACGTACATGTATTTCACAAGCCTTGCGTAGTAGTAGAGTGAGAGTGCGCTGTTGAGTATGGCAACCAGTACTAATGTGATATATCCTGCGTGTATGGCTGATGAGAATAGGACGAACTTGCTCACGAATCCTGCTGTTGGCGGTATCCCTGCAAGGGCGAAGACGAAGATCATCATGGCAAAGGCTGTGAGTGGAGCGCGCTTTGAGAGTCCTGCAAAGTTATCGAGGTGGTCAGCGTCTGGAAGGTTCTTCTTCTCTCGTGTTAGCATGTATACGACAGCTCCAACCGCTATGAAGGCTCCTGTCTTCATGAATGCGTGGCTTAGCACGTATAGTATGCCGGCTCCCACTGCGAGCGGTGTCATTATGACAAACGCCATTGAGATGTACCCTGCCTGTGCCACTGAGGAGTAGGCAAGCATGCGCTTGATGCTCTTCTGGGATATTGCCACGAGGTTGCCGTAGGTCATCGTTATGATTGCAAGTATGAAGAAGACGTTCTGCATGTCAAGTTTCAGGGCGATGAGTGCGACTATGAAGACCTTGAAGGCTGCAACGAAACCCATCTTCTTGGAGCCTGCTGCAAGCAGGGCTGAGATCAGTGTGGGCGAGCCCTCGTATGTGTCTGGGGCCCACATGTGGAATGGCACAAGAGCCATCTTGAATGTGAATCCCGCAACGAGGAAGACCAGGATTGCGGTTCCTGTTGTGGATGCAAGTCCATGGGCTGCAATGTATGCTGATATTGCTTCGAGGTTTGTGGTCCCTGTTGCACCGTAGAGTAGTGAGAACCCGAAGAGGAGTATTGCTGATGAGATGCTGCCTATTATGTAGTATTTCATCGCGGCTTCCACTGATTTCGGGTTGGTCTTGTCAAATCCTGCGAGTGCATAGGTGGACATGCTTGCAAGCTCGAACCCGATGAAGAGTGTTAGTAGGTCGTTTGATGATGCAACGACCATCATTCCGAGTGTTGCAAAGAGGAGGAGTCCGTAGTACTCATCCTGATACCTGCTTTCTTTATAGCGTCGTGTGGATGCTATCACAACTATGAATGAGACTGAGAGGAAGACCAGTTTGAAGAACTGTGAGAGCGAGTCTATGGTGTATGCATCGTAGAAGTATGTAGCAACCCTCTGGCTTTCCCATAAGACGCCGTTTCTGAGTATCTCGAGGATTGCTATTATGAGTGCCAGTCCGCTGATGCATCCAAGCCCTCTCTTGAAGCGAGTTGGTATGAAGAGACCAAAGAAGACCACAGCGAGTCCCATGATCGCAACGATCAGTTCAGGTGCAAGATGCGTGTAGTTCAGGTAGCTCATATTATATGCACCCCCGCAAGGAGTGTGTTAGCACCTGCTTGCATGAAGTCCCAGACCGGGTCCGGGTTCACTCCGAAGAATATCACAAGTAGTAGTAGTATTGCCATCGAGAGCATTTCATAGCCTGCCAGATCGTGGATGTGCCCCAGTTTTTCATTGAATACGCCGAACATTGCACGCTGTATTGCCCAGAGGTGATAAGCAGCTGTTACCGCGACGCCTCCGAATACTGCTATCATCACGTAGATGAAGAGTGTTGTGATGGATCCTGTGAGTACTGTAAACTCTGCTATAAACCCGCTCATCCCTGGAAGCCCGAGGGATGCAAGGAATCCTCCGAGCATGAGGAATGTGAGCTTTGGCATCTTCTGCACAAGTCCTCCGAGATCGTTTATGATCCTCGTATGGGCCCCATGCTGTATCACTCCGCATGACATGAAGAGTATGCATGTGATCAGCCCGTGTGAAAACTGCTGGTACATGGCACCCGTTACAGATAATGGCACGAGGCTTGCAAATCCAAGCGTGACAAAGCCCATGTGGCTCACACTAGAATAAGCAACCATCTTCTTCAAATCCTTCTGTGCAAGCGCGAGGAAGGCGCCGTACACGATGCTCACAACGCCGATTATCGCAACAACTGTGATCACAAGCGAGGTGTTTGTGGTGTTCGGTAGCATTGGCATCATCACCCTGAATAAGCCGTAGCCGCCCATCTTGAGGAGGATTGCTGCAAGGACAACACTACCTGCGGTTGGCGCTTCAACGTGTGCATCAGGGAGCCACGTGTGGAATGGGACTGCTGGCATCTTCACGATGAAGCCGAATAGTAGTGCGAAGAATATCACGTCTTTCACAACAGGGCTGAAGCTTGGATACTGTGCGAGTAGGTGGACTATGTCAAAGCTCGGATACCCTGTTTGTGCCCATGCGATGAAGTAGAGGGCGAAGATTGCAAGGAGCATCACGAGGCTTGCTATGTGTGTGTATATGAAGAACTTGATTGCTGCGTAGTCTTTGCGGGGTCCGCCCCAGATGCTTATCAGGAAGTACATCGGGACTAGTGTGATCTCCCAGAATATGTAGAAGAGGAAGAAGTCGAGTGATGAGAAGACCCCGATTACACCGACCTGTTCGAGCAGGAGTAATCCGTAGAAGCTGCTTGTCCGTTTGGTCTCGCCCCATGCAAAGAGGATTGTGAGCGGGACCACGATGTTTGCCAGGAGGATGAGTGGCATGCTGATGCCGTCCACGCCCAGCTTGTAGGTGATGCCGAGTTGCGGAATCCAGTCATAGGATTCAACGACCCACATCGTGGATGGGTCCACCTGCAGGTACATCTTGATCGTTATTATGAGTGGTATTATGGAAGCGATTATTGCAACGATCCGTGCCTGGTTTCTTGTTCGTGATAAGAACGATATGATCGCGCCAACAAGCGGTATCAGTATCATCAAGGATATCAGTGGTAGAGTCATAGTATACCTCCTCCATGGAATAGGAATAACATGAGTGCGACAACACCCATCACCACCCATGCAGCATAGTGCTGTACCACGCCTGTCTGGATCCGTCTAATAACCTCTCCGATCATGATTAGAATCCAGCTTATGCCGTCAATGATCCCGTCAATGATCCTGCGGTCGATAAACTCTCCAATTAGCGAGAGTACTCTGTGTACGATTGTGATCGCCACGAACTCGGTGTATATCTGGTGCTGATAGTATCGGTTCAAGAGTAATCTGTATATCGGATTTCTACTGGATATTATGCTGCTCATATTGAAGATTCTCTTGCTATATATTAACCACGAAATCACAAATCCGATCACACCCACGATTATTGGCAGATAGAATAGGATTGGTGGTGGATGTGGGTGTTCTTCTGCAAGATGATGCCCTCCAATCTCTGCAGCTTCCTCTATCAGGTGTTCCGAATAGGTGTGCTCGAGGAATCCACCGAAGGCACCGTGTGCTGCAAGCCCAAAGCCAAGTGCAAGTATTGCAAGGATCACCAGAGGCACCGTCATCGATGGTGGTGACTCGTGAGCATGATAATCTGTTCTCGGCTCTCCTGTGAACGTCATGAACCATAATCTGAATATGTATATACTTGTGAGAAGCGCTGCTATGATCCCAAAGGCGTAGGGCAGTATGTCGCCTGTGTGAGTCCAGTACGAATACGCTCCTTCGATTATTGCATCTTTACTGAAGAACCCTGCCGTGGGCGGTATGCCTGAGAGTGCGAGGGCTGCTATGAGCATCGTTATGCCTGTGATCTTCATCTTGCCAAGTGCTCCACCCATTTGGCGCAGATCCTGAAGTCCAAGACCATGAATCACGCTTCCTGCACATAGGAAGAGGAGTGCTTTGAAGAATGCGTGGCTGATAAGGTGGAATAGTGACATACCAACCACCTCTGCGCCAACCACTATCCCTGTTCCGAGTGCGAGCATCATGTATCCAAGCTGGCTCACAGTCGAGTATGCAAGCACCCGTTTGATGTCGTTCATCACAAGTCCCATTGTTGCTGCAAATAATGCTGTGAAGCCGCCTATGTATGCCACAACAATGAGTGCGTCAGGGGAGGCAAGGAAGATTGGGAATGTGCGGGCTACAAGGTAGACGCCTGCTGTTACCATGGTAGCGGCGTGGATGAGTGCTGAGACCGTGGTTGGACCTTCCATTGCGTCGGGAAGCCACACGTGTAGGGGGAACTGACCGCTTTTTCCAACTGCACCTCCGAAGAAGAGAAGCGTTATGAGTGTTAACTGGCTTGGTGGTATGTGTTCGATTGCTGCAAACATCGTCTGGAACTGCAGAAGGTATGCGCCGTCCGGGACGGTGAAGTCGCTGATGTTCAGGTAGAGTACGATTATTCCTGCAAGGAAGAGTACATCACCAACACGTGTCACAAGGAAAGCCTTCTTTGCAGCGGCTGCCGCTGAGGGTTTACGGTACCAGAATCCGATGAGTAGATACGAGCATAAGCCCACAAGCTCCCAGAACATGAAGAACTGCAGGATGTTATCTGATAGTACCACTCCGAGCATGGCGGCTGTAAAGAGCGAGGTCTCTGCAAAGTACCTTGGCTTTGCAGGGTCATG
>QMXE01000071.1 GCA_003661975.1 Candidatus Bathyarchaeota archaeon | reverse complement strand
TTTGACTGGTTGATCGTTGGAGGGCTACCCAGAGGATACTCTTATGCCATTATCGAAGGACTTGGAGCTGGAAAGGTGCTGTTTGCATTCAATTCCTATATAATGGGCTACGAAGTGTGGAAGAGTTGAGATGATTAATCGGTAAGGCATGTGAAATTCTATGATATGAACGGGGCGGGATGATGGGGAAATTCATACTTGAATGGTTCCGAGGAAGATGAGAAACGCAATAAGATCATTTTGGTTTGAGATAACTGAATCTTCCGATGCTTTAAGGGCTCATTTTAACTAAGAGCGGTGAGGAAAAGATGATCGAGTGGCACAACGTTATGTTTCGGGCTATGCATAGTCAGTGAGGATCCTGATATGCTGATATAGTAGTATGGTCCTGCATTTAAGAATCCAATCCTTCTTTCATACGTTCAATTAAGGGGTGAGAGGTCATCTCATCATTTCAGGACATCTCTCATAATGGAGGAGTTTTCCTAGTTAAGGATGAATTTGAATCATTTTATAGGATGATTTCAGGAAGCTCTTCGACTTAATCGAGAAGAATGTCCTTCTTCTCACATACTTAGACCTGAATACGCTTAGGAGATGGAGGAGAAGGCTCTGCTTCTAAAGCGAGATTGAGAATCTTCTGCGACTTTAATTCTTAAATAATCCCTACTTCTAGTTAGGTTGGAAGGGAGAAAAATGAAGAATTTTGAGATACGATGGGTGACTGAGGCGATTATCCATGAAAACTTTGATTTATCCGGCTCCCAAATAATTCAGATTACAAGCGCTCCAATAATCTCAAATAACATTTACTGTGAACAATCCTATTGCACTCCGGATGGTGAGAGATTCGCGTTTATAAGGGTATCCTATTCTTCCGGCATACCCATCACGTCTCTTTGGGTATGCGACATTCACAGCAGACAAATAGCGATGGTTGAACCTAAGATCGAGCCTAGCGTAGCCAACTGTAAATATACTGGCATCATCTATTATATTGTCTCTAGAAATGGGAGACGTGATCTTGTCAGGTTATCCCTAGAAGATTTTGAGAGGGAAGTAGTCTTCGATATGAGCGATGTTCCTCTCAAGAGGATACAGTCTATATCTCCAGATCAACGCTACGCTGTTGGAACATATATCCCATTGGATACCATTAAGGATGGACATGCAACCCCACAGATTATTAGGTTGGACTTCAAGACCGGAGAGTGGCGTGTAATCCATGAAAAGACTGATATAATCAATACGCATCTGCAGTATGAGCCTTCAAGAGGCGAGGACATACTTGTTCAGCATAATAGGGGAGCGCTACTGGATCGGTATGGCAACATCATTAGACTCGTTGGAGACGAGGGGGCAACACTCTACGTTATAGATAATAATGGAGGAAATTATAGGCAGCTTCCGGTCGGAAAGCCCTACACGAATCCGGTGACTGGACATGAATGCTGGATCGGCGATACAGGAGAGGTTCTGCTCACAATAGTATCCTCTTGGAAGGAAGCCATGAGGCACGGTAATGTCTTAGCCGTTAAGCCGGGCGATAAGAAGGCTCGAGTAGTATATAAGGGATATAGAATATCCCATATTAGCGCTTCAAGAGATGGTAGATTCTTCGTTGGAGATGTTCCCAGCGTCAAAGGCAAACCGATCATAATAGGCTCAATAAAGACTGGAAGAGGCATGATCCTCTGCTACTCCGGTTCTGAAGGGGGAACTTCACAGTATAATCATCCGCATCCCTACCTGACAGGAGATAACGGATGGGTCATCTTTAATTCAGACGCCACCGGAGTCCCTCAGATATACATTGCAAGCGTACCTGAGGAGCTCTTAGAGTCGCTGGAAGATTAAGACTTCAGGTAGCTGGGAGATTTAAGAGGCCATTATTCCCCTCAATCCTCCGGATGGATACTATTGGAAATCTTTCGCCGAACTTAATATATGCCGATATGAGCCAGCCCTCCCTCTTTATGATGATGCCAGCCCCTAAGGTTTGACCACGCATCTCTTAATCCTCGACGAGACACTGAGAATCCGTCAGACTCCAATGTCTTATAAGGTATCTGTGAAGTTTGAGGGGGAGGGGGTCATGCGGATATCCGCCATAAAGAATGATAAGCCTACCGCTATCAAATCGTTCAAAGAGTGATCACTGAGAACTCAGCACAATATGGATGACCAGCTCTTAGGCCATAAGATTCTATGGTGTTTGAGATGCATCTCTAAACTTCTTTGCGGCGGCTTCAGGATTCTCAGAAAGTGTTATTGCCCTTCCAATAATAACATATTCTGCGCCTGCCGAGATTGCCGTCTTAATGTCTCCCCCCTGCGTTCCAATACCCGGAGAATATATAGGAACCTCATCTCTAAGTATTTCATAAACTTCTCTTATCTTCTCTGGGTATGTCCCTCCGACGACTGCTCCATCGGCACCCCAGGACAGGGCCTTCTCGGCAAAGATCACATATTGAGGCTTCTTTTTACCATGCTCATCATAGACTATCTGGCCATAGCCCTCCCTTGAGGCCTTGTGGCTCATATAGACGAGGAGTATAACTCCGCGATTCCTTCTTTTTGCCTCCTCGAAGACTGGCTTTAGTCCGTCCTCCCATCCCACAAATGGATTCGCAGTAACTGCGTCGAAGCCTGCATCAAAGTAATTTTCGGCTATAACCCTATTTGTATATCCGATATCATTAATCTTACAATCCATTATGACGGGCAGATCCAGCCTGTGGGATTCCTCAATGATCCCCCTGATCCCCCTCTGCAGCCCAAGAGGTAACAGTAATTGCCTATTCAATTTCACTGCACAGATGTATGGATGAACCTTCCTGAGGATCTTTAGGCTGGCAGAGAGGAGATTATTTGTTGTTGAAGGCACAGCATCCAGAGCTAAGACTATATTCGATTGTTTTCTCTCCTTAGACTCCTCCATTAACTGCTTAAATCTCAAGGGATACTCTCCTCATTCCTCCTTGACCATTCCTCCACAGAATCTTATCACGAAATTTAAGGTTAAATCTCTAGCTCTCATCAGGTTCTGCAATGATATTCCAGGAACCCCACAGAATATGAACAGAACATTCTTTGTAGACTCCGTTATTTTCGCATCCTCAGCGTCCCGATAGGGATATATCGCTAGGAGCTTCTCCTCATCTGATAATACGATCTCTCCTCCCATAAGCCGTATGGGCCTCTTCATTCCTATACCGAGAAACTCCTCTCCGGAACTTGCATACCTCATGAGTAATTCTCCCGCAAGCATGTCAGAGTCAAATGCGCATATCGCTATCTCAGTCTTAACAGAGGCCAAGTTATATGCGTCCACGAGAGTATTGATTCGCGGGAGAGGCTTACCATGTAAAAGCCTCCTAATGAGGGCCTCGGCTGCCGGCCTAGTCTTCGTTGGATCTACGTCGAGCCTCCAGAAGAAGTCCCTGTAGGCTCTGAGTATCGGCCTATCTTTTAATCCCTCGAGATCATACGTCTCTCTAATCTCCTTGAAGATCTCTCCTTTAAACTCCTCAAGCTCCGGATCCATCCTTTTAACGGTGACGCCCTCCACCTTACTCTCTAAGACCTGAAGATCCGGGAATTCTCTACGTATATCTTGGCTGATGATCATGCTTAGCACCCTTAAAACTGATAAGAAAATGATTTTTATCTGCTTAAAAATAGTTATTTCTTAAGGAAAAAATCGGGGCTCTTTTGGCAGTTTTAGCCTTCCTCTATGACCTTCTTATACCACTCAACTGCCTCCTCGAATGTCATTAGATTTTTCAGTTCCTCATCGAGATTGCTCGGTGAAACCACTATGAGCCAGCCCTCCCCATATGGATCCTCATTAATTATATGTGGATTTCCGCTTACTTCCTCATTGACCTCCTCGACCTTTCCACTTATCGGGGATACAAGATCGGATACTGACTTAACAGACTCCACCGTTCCGTAGGGTTCTCCTTGAACAACCTCATCCCCGACATTTGGGAGTTCAGTGAAGACTATCTCCTTCAGTTGCTTCTGGGCGTAATCTGTGATTCCAACTCGGACTTTTCCATCCTCGACCTTCACCCATGCCCAGTCCTTAGAGTAGTAGAGCCCCTCTAAAATCTCGTAGTCATCAACCTTAACCAACCGCCACCACCTTGCTAAGATAAAAGGGTAGAAGACGGCTTTAAGGTTAACGGATCAGCGGCTAAGGGGTTTAAGCCTTAACCTATTACATCCGTATCCTCGGCCAGCCTTTTAGCCGAATCCCACGTGAGAGGCTTCTCATTCAGGATAGTATATCTTTCAGGCCTGATCTCCCGGGCCTTAACGAGAGCCTCAACTATGCAATCATCGTCTACTCCAATGTCACTTGCATGAGTAGGGGCGCCGACCCTCCTCAAGGTATCTCTGATCCTCTCCCAATCTAAACCATGAAGTGACGCCATCATTATAGTTCCTAAGCCGCATTGCTCACCATGCAATCCATGATTTGGCGCTATTAAGTCTAGGGCATGACTGAAGAGATGCTCGGATCCGCTGCATGGCCTGCTCGTTCCCGCAATGCACATCGCGACACCGCAGCTCACCAGGGCCTCAAGTAGAACTCTGACCCCCTCCTCGGATCCAGGCTTGATGAGAACGGCGTTATCGATTATGTGTCTTGCACTCATTGAGGCTAGGCTTGATGCATACTGGCCATAATACTTCTCCTTCTTCCTCTCGTATGCCAATTTCCAGTCTCTGGTTGATGTGATCTTTGATATTACATCTCCACATCCGCTTGCTGTGAAGCGGTATGGCGCATCCATTATGATCGACGTATCGGCTATTACCGCTATCGGAGATTGAGCCTTAATAGAGTATGGCCTGCCAGTTCCCTTTATTGAAGCGAACGGGCTTGCCATACTATCATGCGAGGCCGTCGTTGGAATGCTTATGAATGGCACGCTCTGATTCGCTGAGCTGAGCTTGGCAATATCGATCTTTGTCCCTCCGCCTACCCCAAATACTACTTGAGGCTCATACCTCCTTATTTTCTCTTCAGCCTCTTTAACATCCTTCATTGTTGGAGATTTAGAGGAGACAATGTGACAATGAACCCTCAATCCTTCATTTTGCAGTATATCCATTACTTTTTGTCCGGCGATGCGGAGAGTCTTCGTTCCCGTGATGATTAGGGCCTTCCCTGTGAACCCAAGTGAACTGCATACTTCGCCCACCAAATTGAGGCTTCCCTTACCAACTATGACTTCCCTAGGGAGATACATTCGGTGAAGATTAAGGCTCAAATACTATCATCTCTTCAATCATAAGTTTGAGTGGCTGCAATTTAAGCATTTCAATTATGTCTTTACGATCAATCATCCGAACGATTTAAATCTAACCTTTTACTATTCCTCTCTGAACATTCCACATCTCTGTTATGAGCATGACTGGTTTGAGCGGGAGGAGCATAAATTCTGGAGAAAAGCACAACATGCTGAAGAGAATAGATAAATTGGCGTTTAAAGGAACGACTACGATAGGGGCTATAAGTAGAGAGGGGATCATCTTAGCCTCAGATACGAGAGTTACGATGGGCCCCCTCATAGTTCATAAGAGGGGAAGGAAGATCTATAAGGTAGATGACCATTTAGCTATGACCATTGCCGGGGTAGTTGCCGATGCACAGAAGGCAGTTGCGATCTTGAGGGCGAATGCCAGAATATATCGCATCCAGAGGAGAAAAGCTATCCCCGTAAAGGCAGCTGCCCGTCTACTTGCAAATCTTCTATTCTCGTATCGTCTCTTCCCATTAAGGACGCAGATAATTATCGGTGGAATAGACGATTATGGCCCTCACATTCTCTCCATAGATCCATTTGGAAGCATAACAGAAGAGAAGTATGTCGCAACCGGATCTGGATCACCAATAGCATACGGGATCCTAGAGGAGAGATTTAGGGAGGAATCTTCTCTCCGGGAAGTGTTACCCGTAGTCTGCCTAGCTTTACGTTCCGCAATGAAGAGAGACGTTGCGACCGGAGATGATCTTGAGGTCGCTGTAATCGACAAGGATGGTTACCGCGAATTAAGCATCGAAGAGAAAAATAGGATACTTGAGGCCCTATGAGCCCCAGACGGAGAAAAGGAGAAAACTTGAAGAGAACACATTCATCGACAAATAGGCAAGCTGAGATTAGGCAGATTATACTAGAGCATATTCCGAAAGATGCTGAGATCACAAAGGTCGAGTTTGAAGGGCCAGCGCTTGCGATCTATACGATGAAGCCAGAGATCAGAATCACGCATAACAGGGTAATCACAGATATGGTCGGCATAATTAAGAAGAGGATAGTTGTGCGGTCGGATCCTCAGGTGAGAATGAATGAGAATGAGGCGAAGAAGGTAATAATGAGCATCCTTCCACCTGAGGCTGAAGTCACGAATATACTCTTCGATCCGGCATTAGGAGAGGCCATAATAGAGGCTAAGAAGCCCGGTCTTGTTATTGGAAAGAGCGGAATCAACCTTCAAGAGATAGTCATGAAGACCCGTTGGATACCGAGAGTGCTGAGAAGCCCGCTGATGAGATCAAAGATAGTGATGCATATTCGCCATTCATTACATTCGCGAAGTAAGGAGAGGGAGAGCATACTACGTAATGTCGGCGAGAGGATATTCAGGCCTCTAGTCTATGATATTGGCGATGTTAGGATAACGATGCTTGGAGGAGCGAGGGAGGTCGGCCGATCATCCATTCTCGTCGAGACCAGAGAGAGCAAGGTTCTATTGGACTGCGGGATAAATCCCGGTTCAATGAGGCCCTTTGAGGCCTTTCCACGCTTAGATGCTGATCAATTCGATGCTAGCTCTCTTGATGCTGTTGTAATAAGTCATGCACACCTAGATCACTGCGGCTTCCTCCCATTCCTATATAAGTATGGCTATGACGGGCCGACATACTGTTCTGATCCAAACTTGAGCTTGATGACCCTTCTGCAGCTTGATTACTTGGATGTCCTTTCGAAGCAAGGTCTTCCACTCCCCTATGACCAGAAGGACGTTCGAAGCGCCGTATTGCATACGATACCATTGCGTTACGGCGTTGTTACAGATATAGCTCCTGACATACGCTTAACGCTTCATAATGCCGGTCACATATTAGGTTCATCGATAATACATCTTCATATCGGAGAGGGATTCCACAACATAGTTTATACTGGAGACTTTAAGTATGGAAAGACAATGCTGCTTGAGTCTGCATCAACTAACTTCCCAAGAGTCGA
>QMXE01000070.1 GCA_003661975.1 Candidatus Bathyarchaeota archaeon | reverse complement strand
CTATGCCTCCTCCGCGGAGGACAAAGTAAACCTGCTCTATATCCTCGTGAACATGAACTTCATTCGTCCCTCCAGGCAGGATCGTTATCCTAGCGAAGTTTGTGAATGCCTTCATGGATTCAGGCTTCTTCTCGCCGAACTTTGCACCGTGAACATCAGATTGCCAAAACACCTGATACAGCGAGGACTTCCCATGAACATCCTCGAGGGGCATCTTCTTAATCGAGGGGATATGCTTAATATGTATCATCGCAACTCACGATCTAATCTGATTTTCACAATCTTATTTAAAGATGACCTTCAGAAGCGCGGAATAATTTGTAGGCGGAGAAATAGGCGAGAAATACATTGCCTTCAAGATACCACTCTATAAACTTGAAATGAAAGAGGGAAGCAAATTAAGTTTGAAGCAATCTTTTTCTAGAGTTGACAATAAGCCTAATTGATGTGAGGGATGGTTAGTGGTTTTCTTTTATATCTAAATCCTCAATGGCGATGGCGTTTACAGTATGACCTTTAAGCCACCTAAACACCTTAACGAGATTTCATATAAGATTGAGCCGGGCGTAGAAAATACTGATCCAAGGCTTGTCTATCTGAATGAGTATAAGATAACGATGAATGCCATAAGGGCTCATGTAGGCGGTAACGTAGTCAATTTTCCGAGGGAGGCAGTGACTCTGGGCATGAGGCGGATACTCTCGGCGAGGAGGATAAGGCTCTACCGCCGTAATGGTGGGAAATGGGATTGGGCGAACATGGTTCTACGCATCGCCCTCTTTGGGAAGCCGGGGGATGACTTTCCAGTCGCATACATACGGAAACACCGGGATTACCTCATAGTTGCCGATATAGATACAGCTTCGAAGCCAAAATACATCTTGTGAGAAAAACGGGGGTTTTTGTTATCTTATTGGGTAACGGCGAATCTTCTCCCAGACCTTCATGTATAATTCTTGATCCTTCGTGTGTCCCCTTGCTATTTGTCCGAAGATGAAGCCTCCTCCGGGAGCCGCAACCCTCACGGTATACTTTAACGCTTCAATCTTCTTCTTAACGTCTCCTCCATAAAGCATGGATGAATACTCAGCCGTATCTATCTTTCCGCTTGATGGAAACTCCGTTGATAAATCGGCATATAGCGTCAGTTTATCCCCGTATTTCTCTTTCACCTCGGCTAGGTTCATCCGGCATAGTGGACTTATCGGATTTATAACGTCGAATCCCGCCTTAACCATATCGTCCAGCAGAGGCATAATGTATCCGTGACTATGAATGAAGAGGAACGCTCCTCTCTTGTGATATGAATCGGCAAGCCTCTTATCCCATGGATAAATCATCTCCCTATATATTCTCGGAGAGATGAAGGGGCCCTCAGGCGTTCCAAGATCTCCAGTTACGAAGACGCCGTCCGCATGGGTCTCCTCAATATATGCATTGGCTATTTCAATTTGAGGCTTCGCGCCGAACTCTATGATCCGCCGGGCGAATGCCGGATCCCTAACGATATCGATGAGCCACTGTTTCAGTCCCCTCAGAAACCTCCATGCAGTATCGAATGGCGTATGATGACTCAAGATTACGAAGCGTCCCTGAGCATGCATCTCCCTAGCCCTTTTCTTGGCTCTCTCGAGATCCTCATAGTTTAGGCTTGGAGGCTCTATGTGCTCTAGATCCTCAGGCCATCTTATAGCAGGCGCTAATGTGAACCACCATTCAAACTCTTCGGGTTCAACCCAGCCGTGCCTGAAGATCTTAGAGCCAGCAGTTGAGGGATTAACATAATCTAGGTGTATCGAGCCGAATGGTGAACGCCAAATCTTGAATTCCAGCCCCGACTTTATGATCTCCCTGCGGATTATGTTTCCTATGCTTGCGAAGTCCCTTGGATCTGGTATCATATCAGGCTCTTCGTGATATAGGGTTGTATATACCCTATCGATGGGCTTCATTCAAGTCACTAAATGAAAAGGAAAAGCTTGGATGTATAAAAGGTTGATCAGTGATGCTGCTTTGAGGTGTAGAGCAGAACCCTATCGACTTCCAAGTTTAAGCCTGGCTCCTTGCTGTGGATTGGATCTACAGCCTCGATCGTTATCAGCCATCTATCCTCGGCTGAATCGTATGCTATGCTCGAATATGTATGTATCGGATACTCCGGATGTTCAAAGATCGATCCTGAAGTCCACTCGGCCACGAATATGCTTTCCAGATTCAGGTTTCTATAATCGATCAGGTAGGATGCGAAATGCCTTGTTAAGTGCGCTCCCTTCACATGATAGAGGGTTTGGGTTCCAATGAAGATTGGGCCGCAGCATCCCTGCAGTACCGAGCCATTCAATATGAACGTGTCAGGCTGAGCCTTCCCATTTATCTTTGGAATTCCAAGCTTCACCCAATTCTTCCCATCTGAACTAACAGCCAAGGCAGTGTAGACGTTCCTTTCACCAGCCTTCCTAGCCTTGTATAGGCAGAAGTATCTTCCATCTATGATATCTATCGTCGAGTCACGGGCCTCTCCGCTATCGTATTCCCTGTCGCCTCTGAGAACGAATCCCTCAGCCCTCCAGGGGCCGGAGGGATCATCCGATGACATCAAAAATGTCTCCCACTTAGACTCAAATGTCCTGTCAGCTCTCCCAGCTATGTTTCTCTCTGCAATATCAACTGACAGGTATAGGAAGTATCTTCCGGTGAGCGGATCCCTAAGCATCTGCTGATTCTCGATGCTATGCACCTTCACGCCAGCGGCCTCACCGACCTCCTCCTTAGAGATCCTATTGACCAGAGAGTATCTTTCGCCATCCGATGACCTATAGATCTCCACGGCATATCCTCTAATCTCCTCCCCCATCCTAGGCCTACTAGTCAGCCAGTACTCCCCACTCTCCCCGTCTATCCAAAGCTTTCCAGCTCCACACCATGAACCCGGCTCAAAGCTTGGGGGATCCAGAAGAACACCCTTGAATCTCCTATCGGCGAAGATCGCTTGCGGAGGATATAATCCACTCCACATGATATTTCACGCCTAAATTATGGTAACGAATTATCAGCTCCGCTATTTTTTAAGCTTATTATTTACCAAGCATTCGGTTTCTTGCTCGTTTCTGTACTCTTCTAAATTTCAGGCCTCAAGAGTGCTGCCAAGTTCACTTGCGGCTTTCTCCAATCCTCCATAAGCTCGCCATAAAGGCAAGCAGACTCCTAATTATTTCAGCCAACCAGACATTTCCGCTAATTAGTCACAGATATAAGTAGCGCCCACCGTCTATTTAATGATTTAATATATGAGCAGACGGCTGTGAGAAAGAATTGAGCAGAAAACAGGTATATCTCAAAAAGAGCGTGGTTATTAGCATATTGGAATATGCGGCGGCTTGTCATCCGAGAGAGGGAATTCTCCTCTTAAGGGGGAGGATCGATGGGGAGAGCATAGTGGTTGAGGAGGTTGAGGTTCCTCCTCTCTCGATTCACGGCGTAGGCTTCTCAAGCTTTCAGCCCTATATGCTCCCAATAGACTTCTCGATTATCGGCACCGCACACTCACACCCCTCAGGAATATTAGAGCCCTCTACAACTGACATAAACAGGTTTTATGGGAGAATAATGGTGATCGCGGCTTATCCATATAGAACGGAGAAAGATCTCGCCATATTTGACTCTGAAGGAAGAAGATTGAGATACAAGGTTATAGATTAGGATCTTCCCGTAAAGCGTTAAATAGCATCTGGGCTTCAATATTTCTCTGATGGAAGATGAAGGCAGCCATTCTTTATAAGCCCTATGACATCAGACTTGAAGAGGTTGAGACTCCAAAGATAAGGCCTGATCAAGTATTAGTTCGGGTAAGAGCAGTCGGCATATGCGGTTCAGATGTTCATTATTATAGGACTGGAAGAGCCGGGGTATACGTTGTTAAGGAGCCGATCATCTTAGGCCATGAATGTTCTGGAGAGATAGCGGAGATCGGAGATGATGTTGAGGGATTTAAGCCGGGAGACCGCGTGGTCATCGAGCCCGGATTTCCATGTAGAAGATGCTCCTACTGCAAGTCTGGAAGATACAATCTCTGCGAGAACATGCAGTTCTATGGAACCCCGCCGGTTAATGGGGCTTTCTGCGAGTATGTAGCCGCAGATGCGGACTTCGTCTATAAGATGCCTGAAAACCTAACATTTGAGGAGGGAAGCATGATTGAGCCTCTCTCTGTGGGCATACATGCAACAAGAAGGGGATGCATAACAGCTGAGGATACCGTGACTATACTTGGAGCCGGGCCGATAGGTCTTCTGGCTCTTCAGGCTGTAAGGGCCCGGGGAGTCACGACTGTTTACGTCACGGATATTCAGGATTATCTTCTCGAACATGCCAAGAGACTCGGTGCATCAGAGACTATAAATGCACGGAGAGAGGATCCCGTCAAGCGGATCATGGAGTTAACTGATGAGAAAGGAACCGATGTGGTGATAGAGGCTGTGGGATCAGTTGAGACTGGAAGGCAGACATTTGAGATAGTGAAGAGGGGAGGGAGAATAGTCATAATTGGAGTCTTCCCGAAGACGGAATTCGCCGTGAGAATGACCGACTTTGTCGATAAGGAATTAACCGTTTATGGAGTATTCAGATACGCGAATACCTATCCAACCGCACTCAAGCTCGTCAGCTCTGGAAAGATCGAATTGAAGTCTCTCATCACGCATGTCTTCACGTTGGACGATATACAGAAGGCGATGGAGATCGCTGAGAATAAGATAGGAAATCCAGTAAAGGTTATAGTGAAGCCTTAACTCAGTATTGATCGACACATCTTCTATGCTGGTTAGCAATTAAACATCGAACATAAGCTTTGCACTTCGCCCCATGTTCTTCTATAGGGGCTGATATTGCATGATAGATGTGAAACTCGCCTCTAATGGACTCTTAAACTCATTTGATGGAAACTTTATCTGCCTCATCCGAGAAGTATCGGGAGACATTATATTATTACCAAAAATATCTAATAGGGGCAAGAATCAAACTTGAGGGAGAGGTGAGACTTTTGGTTGAGGTTAAGATTGGAGTTATTGGCGCTGGGAGCATAGCTTGGTCAGCGACTTTAATACGTGACTTATCGCTCATGGAGGGATTGAGAGGCAGCACGGTTGTTCTTATGGATAAGGATGAGTATCGTTTAGGCTTGATCCACAAGTTTGCTAGGAGATACGCCTCTGAAGTTAAGGCGGACTTGAAGTTTGAGGCTACGCTGAATAGGGAGGAGGCGATCAGGGACTCCGACTTTGTGATAAATACTGCCATGGCCGGCGGTCACTACTACTATGAGAAGATGAGGATGATCTCTGAGAAACACGGATATTACAGGGGGATTAACAGCGTCGAATGGAATATGGTCTCAGATTATCATACTATATGGGGCTACTATCAGTTTAAGCTCATGATGGACATAGCCAGGGATATTGAGGATTTGAGCCCGGATGCCTGGCTGCTTCAGCTTGCGAATCCCGTCTTTGAGGGTACAACACTTCTTTCTAGGGAGACGAAGGTGAAGGTTATAGGGCTCTGTCATGGCCATCTGGGATATCAGGAGATGTCGAGAACCCTCGGATTGGATTTGAAGGAGGTTGAGGTTGAATCTATAGGGTTTAATCATGTCATTTGGATGACCAAATTTGAGTATAAGGGTGAGGATGCATATCCGCTATTGGATGAGTGGATAGAAAGGGAAGCGGAGAAGTATTGGAGGAGATGGAGGAGGAGACAAAGGAACCCATTTGATATTCAGATGTCTCCAGCCGCAATCGACATGTATAGGACTTATGGATTATTCCCGATAGGAGATACCGTCAGAGAGGGAACTTGGAAGTACCATTGGAATTTGAGAACGAAAAAGAAGTGGTTCGGCCCCATTGGAGGTCCAGACTCGGAGATAGGCTGGAAGATATACTTAGACAGACATGAAGAGAGACTTAAGAGGATAATTAATGCCATTCAGGATGAAAAGACCCCATTGTCGAGCTTTCTGCCTCCAAAGATGAGCCAGGAATCAGTCGTTCCAATAATCAATTCCATAGCGAATGATGAGAAGGAAGTATATCAGGTGAATATACCCAATTGCGGAGTTATCAATGGGATTCCAGATGACGTCGTAGTTGAGGTTCCAGCCGAAATAGATGCGAGCGGTCCACGTAGGATCCAAGTTAGACCTCTGCCCAAGAGGATCATGAATTACTCGATATATCCTCGGATGGTGAGGATGGAGTGGGCCCTAGAGGCATTCCTTGAGGGAGGAAGAGATCTCCTATTCGAGTGGCTGATAAACGATACGAGAACGAGAAGCGTTAGGCAGGTTAATGAGACAATAGATGAACTATTATCGCTTCCGGAGAATAAAGAGATGGCGGAGCACTTCAGCTAATTCAATACGCTACCATTTCCTTCCCTTGGATCTTAATCTTAACTGATGGATTGCATCTCTGAATGTTTTAGGCGTGGGGACAAGCGCTCTCCTAGCGAATATCGGGATTACCCTTGGAACCATCATTAATCTGCCAGTCTTTCTATTCGATTGAGCCCACCTCACAAGTTCATGCTCCTCCTCAATCCATTTAAATTCTCTTAGGATCTCACGTTCATAATCGCCTAATCGATCACTCATGATACACTCATATAGTATCTTGGCCGATTGGAGGGCTGGAAGATTCCCCTCCCCGAATCCACTTATGCAACCTATGGCTTCGCCGACGCCGACCACGCTTCCGTGGAGGAATGGCATGCACTTAGATGGGGGCATCAGTCTCACATGGCTTTTGCATTTGCAGAGGCTTCTCTTCTCCTCGAATCCATACTTCCTGCGGAGGATCCTTAGGAGCCTAATTGCTTCATGCATGCTCTTTTCTCCGACCCCCACATGCCATAGATTATCGCCCAGCGGGAATGCCCAAGCGTATCCCGTCCTCCTGACGTATATGAAGATGCCCTCTTCGATCCCGTGCTTCTCAAGTGACTGAAGGGTGAAGTATATCTCATCATTCTTTATCTTTGGAAGGAATGCCCTTTCAGTGCCCGTTGCATCAACACTTAGGTCAGGCCTTAACTCTTCAAATTCCAGTTCTCTCCAAAGATCCCTCAGGAGCCTCCTCCTATCGAATAGTACAAGCCGCATATTCCTGAATGCTATTCCATTTATGACTATATGTTTCGGCCTTGACAGGACGTAACCATCAAAGTCTACTCCGATTAGGCTATAGAGCCTCTTAGCCCCATCATATGGGATCTCCCATGCGCATTCGCAGGGAGG